>JAHEGY010000113.1 GCA_024644875.1 Cyclobacteriaceae bacterium | reverse complement strand
AAGACAGCTACCGTGGTGAAAAAGCTGGAAGAGGCTGGTGGCATACTGGTAGCTAAACTTACGCTTGGTGCGCTTGCCTGGGGAGATGTGTGGTACGGTGGGAAGACAAAAAATCCATGGGACCTGAACCAGGGATCTTCAGGTTCTTCCGCAGGTTCCGCCTCCGCTACTTCTGCCGGGCTAATTCCGTATTCAATAGGTTCTGAAACCCATGGTTCCATTATTTCACCCTCTACCCGGTGCGGGACAACAGGATTAAGGCCTTCATACGGCAGGGTAAGCCGGACAGGGGCCATGGCATTGAGCTGGTCGATGGACAAGTTAGGTCCGATATGCCGCAGTGCATTAGATTGCGCTATCGTTTTTGAATCTATTCTTGGCGAAGATGAGGCAGACCAATCTTTGGTGGATGCTGCCTATAATTTCGATATGAATATGGAGGTAAGTTCTTTAAAGGTCGGGTATCTGAAGGATATTTTCGACGAGAATAAAAGGAACCGGGAAAATGACGCCCTGACAATAGATCAGTTTAAATCCATGGGATTGGCACTAGAGCCAGTATCCCTGCCTGACAATATACCTGTAAATGCATTATCGATCATCTTGAATGCTGAGGCCGCCGCTGCATTTGATGAATTGACAACAAGTGGCAGAGATTCATTGCTGGTGCGTCAGATAAAGAATGCCTGGCCGAACGAATTCCGGAAGGCCAGATTTATACCTGCTGTTGAATATATTAACGCAAACAGGATACGTTATGCGCTCATCCAGGAGGTAAACGCCATTTTAAGGGATTATGATGTTATAATAACACCCACTTTCGGAGGAACCCAGGTTTTGATGACCAATTTGACAGGTCATCCCTGTGTAGTCCTGCCAAATGGATTTGATGAAAACAACAGGCCAACCAGTTTTTCTCTGATCGGAAATCTTTTTGAGGAAGAAAAAATACTCAGACTGGCCATGAAGTACCAGGAAGAAACAAATTTTGAAGATGTTCATCCACCATTATTTCAATAATTTTTGCAACTTACAACGCGATTGAGATAAATGGATACCATAGAAACCCTTAAGAAAGTACCCTTGTTTTATGACTTTAACAAGGAAGACATGGACCAACTTGTCCCTTTGTTTGAGGAAGAAAATTTTCCTCCTGAGGCCTTTATAATTACAGAAGGGGCTGTTGGCGACTCTATGTATATCCTGGTATCCGGAAGTGTTCGCATTCTGAAAAAAGTCAGTGACTCAGAAGAAATGGTCATTAACAACCTGTATGGTGAAACATATTTTGGTGAACTTGCCCTTATTGACAATCTCCCCCGGTCTGCTAGTGTTGTAGCTAACGAATCGACAAGGATCCTCCGTCTTAAGAAAAGTGTACTCGATAATCTACTTGAGAATAACCTCAGGATCGCAAAGGTCTTCTATAAAAATTGCCTGACAGATACTTTTTCGAGGTACAGGACAATAACTACAGATTTCACCTCTTCCAAGCGTGATCTTCTGGTGAAATCCAGTACGTTGGAAGAGATCAATAAAGATCTTTCAAGTGCCAAGAAACTCCAGGACTTCTTTATCAATAAGAGAACGCTGGATCATAATGCGCTCAAAATTAAAGGGCTGAAACAATCCTTTATCTATGATCCCTGCCAGGAAATCGGTGGCGATTTCCTTAATCTTGTGGAAGTCGGACCAGAAAAATACGGAGCAGTGATCGCTGATGTAATGGGCCATGGCATAACGGCAGCACTTGCAACCGGGGCTTTTAAAAGCGCTTTTTCCTTAATGGTTAAAGATACAGCAGAAAACCCTGCCCTTTTCCTTGCAAGCATGAATAATCATTTCTTTAAAGACATATCCTCTCTGTTTGCTTCCTGCCTTTTTGCTTTTATGGACCTCAGGAACAGGGAAATTACGATTGCCAGGGCAGGACATTATTATCCGCTTTTTTACAGGCAGCGTAAAAACGGGTTGGAAAACCTAAAAATGAAAGGACCGGCCCTGGGGATTATAAAGCACGCAGAATACGAACAAAGGATCTATAAGATTCAACCGGGGGACAAACTCTTGTTTTATACCGATGGAATTATAGAACAAAGAAATGATGAAGGCGAGATGTTCAGCGAGAGTCGGCTGAAGCGGACATTTCTTAAATTAGCCCGTAAGAAGGAAAATCATATCCTCAAGCACCTGGAAACAATACTTAAAAAATACACCTCCACTTATAATAAGGATGACGACATTACCATGCTGCTCCTTGAATTCGTGTAGTTAAGAAGAATACGTGGTTTAACCCGGCTGTCCTCCCTATCTCAATCCATTTTTGGGAAACTATCTAAAATTGTTCATAAATGAACACAAATATCCTATTTCATTGTTGCAGAAACAAATCAGACATAGAATTCCCTAAAAAGTGTTCAACATCAATACAAAATCAAATTTTTGTGTCTAAATATCATACATGTCTATCATTACCGGTATTAGTATGCTGCTGATTTTCAGCATCTTGCAAAGTTTGGCATGACATATGGACTATTTAAGCCAGAAGTATTTGAATTTTTAAAAACTTAAAGCCATGAAAAACATAAGCAAAACCATCCTTACTTCACTTATCTTAAGTGGATTGTTTTTTATTCCGGTTTTATCTTCTGCACAATTCTCCTGGAATAAGGTTAATGACAATATTGATAAATCACAATCTGAAACTGAGGCAGTTGAAGAAATGCTGATACTGGATGCCAGGTCTGATATTCAGGCATCATACCAACAAAGTCGTCGACAAATAAAAAGTCGAATATTCGCCTCAAATGCAAATTTGATAGATAATATTGGATCGCAGGCTGAAGCTGAGGCAGTAGTGGAATTACTTTGTATTCAGATTATATCCAATTTCCGGGAGTTAAACACAATTGATCCAATACAGGTTAATAATGATCAATTCTCACAGATTTCAAATTTAATGGCGTCAAATCATGGTGAAGAAATCAGTCTAATACAAAACATAAGATAATTTTCATTTTTGTAAACCTCGAATCCGATTTAATAGCCTAATAATACCGGGCAGTAGTCCTAAACATCACATATAAAGCCTTCAAGTATTACAAAAACAATTTGATGCCTATGGGATGGTAAAACCCAATATTCCATCCATCCAATCTCCAGCTTAAATTTCTCCGTAAATCTTCGTAAAATTGTAGACCGATGGAAAATCAAATCGTACATGAAACGTATGGAGTGAAAGGGATGACCTGTGCCGCCTGTGCGACCAGCCTTCAATCGCACCTTGAATCCAACCCGGGCATAAATCAGGTTTCTGTGAATTATGCTGATAATTCGGCATTTATTGAATTCGATCCCACTACCATTACATTCAAAAAGATTCAGAAAGCTGCTGATGAAATAGGATACCAGGTTGTTGAATACACTGAATATGATGAAGAAGCTGAATATACAAAACGGCTGAAGAATCTCCGTTTGAAGTTAACCATATCAGCAATTCTGACATTACCCGTATTTATAATTTCAATGTTTCTCGGGGAGACAATTCCCTATACAAACTATGTTCTTTTGATTTTAGCCACCCCGGTACTTTTCTGGTCAGGATGGGAGTTTTTTAAGATTGCAGTGAAAAAGGCACAGCATCTGACGACCAATATGGATACCCTGGTAGCATTAAGTACCGGCACAGCCTATATTTTCAGTGTTTTCAACACGCTTTATCCTGGGTTTTTCTTATCGAGAGGCCTGGAGCCTCATGTGTATTATGAATCTGCCACGGTGATCATTACCCTGATACTTTTGGGCAGATATTTTGAGGAAAGGGCAAAATTTAAAACCACCGGTGCGATAAAGAAATTGATGGGGATCCAACCCAAATTCGTTGATGTGGAGGAAAATGGATTAGCCAGGACTAAGCCGATTACGGAAGTTAAGAGATCCGAGATCTTTAGTGTAAAACCCGGCCAGAAAATACCACTTGACGGCTATGTCGTGGAAGGCACTTCATACGTGGATGAAAGCATGATCAATGGTGAGCCGCTACCATCTTCAAAAACACTTAGCGATTATGTTTTTGCCGGTACCATAAACCAGAATGGGATCCTGAAGATCCGGGTTGAAAAGGAGATGTCCTCCACCCTGCTGGCCCAGATCATCGACCTGGTCAGAAAAGCACAATCAAGTAAACCTCCAATTCAGAAAACAGTGGATCGTATCGCCTCGATATTCGTTCCTGTTGTTATTACTATAGCTTTAATATCATTTATAATCTGGTATTTTGTTGGTCCGGACCCCCAACTTACCTATGCTTTCCTGGTCCTGATCACTGTACTTATTATTGCCTGCCCCTGTGCGCTGGGTCTGGCTACGCCTACAGCATTGATGGTAGGCATAGGCAAAGGAGCCTCATTGGGGATATTGATCAGGAATGCCAACAGCCTGGAATCCGCTGAAAAAATTAATGTCCTCGCGCTGGATAAAACAGGTACAATCACAGAGGGAAAACCCGAAGTCCAGAAGATCATCTGGAATGAAAAATACAACAAGGAGGAAGGGATCAGGAACTTGATATTGCTTGAATCTTTATCCGAACATCCCCTTTCTACAGCAGTGATCAAATATTTTGATGTTGAAGTACCTGAATCGGTATCGGATATGAACTTTATCAACATACCGGGTGAGGGGATAAAAGGTACTATAAATAATAAAAGCTATTTTGTTGGATCACAGCAGATGATACAGAATAACCATCTGAAAATTGATCCTCAATTGATCAGTTTCGAACAGGATCTGATCCAGAATGCCTATACAATTATATATTTTGGCAATAAAGAGGAAGTGCTTTGTATAATGGGCATTCGGGATTCTGTTAAAGCAGGGGTAAAAGAAGCCATCCTTGATATCAAAAGAATGGGTGTTGAGATCATCCTGTTATCGGGAGATAACCAGACTATAACAGGTAAAATCGCCTCCGAATTAAACATAGATCAGAGCATTGGAGGTGTATTGCCCTCGCAAAAAGGTGAATATATTAAAAATCTACAAGAACAAGGGAAGAAAGTAGCCATGGCCGGGGACGGAATTAATGATGCCCAGGCGCTTGCCGAAGCCGATCTGGGTATAGCTATGGCCAGCGGAACCGATATTGCCATGGAAAGTGCAGGAATTACATTAATGCGGTCCGATATTCAGCATATTAGAATTGCGATACTCCTGTCAAAGGCAACAGTTAAAACAATACGCCAGAATCTATTCTGGGCATTTGGATACAATGTTCTCGCTATTCCAATTGCTGCAGGCATATTATTCCCTTTTACCGGGTATCTTCTCAGTCCAATGATTGCCGGGGCAGCCATGGCTTTCAGCTCTGTGTCGGTTGTTGCAAATAGTTTAAGGTTAAAAAGAAAAAAAATAAATTAACATGAAATCATATAAGTTCAAGACAAATATTAATTGTGGCAATTGTGTTAAATTCGTAACACCGTTTCTTGATGACCTGAAAGATGCAGAATGGCATGTCGACACCAATGACAAACGAAAGGTGCTGGAGGTAAAAACAGAAAGTCTGACCGAAAAAGAAATTATAGATAAAGTCCATGACGCGGGTTATGAGGCACAACCACTGAAATCAGGCTTCCTCGGTGGATTATTTAAGTAGTCAATCCCATATAGAAAAGGCCAATCACTCACTGAAAACTGACAATCTACAGGCCCTGCATTAACCCGGCGATATCTCCATGAATGAGAATGCTCAGGTGGTTTGCTGGTCGCAAATCGTCATTCATATCATTCAAAAATATTCAAATAAAAACGACTGGCCTTTTGATGTCCTGAAATATCTATCTAATTTGTAAGATTACTTAAACTAAACTTTACATCTATGAAAGCTAACAAAGAAAGTCTTCCTGTATTCATGGAAGCGCCCGGAATGATCATGCGTCAGATCCCTGGGTATGGAGGAATGAAAGTAGCCTATAATCAATTGCCGGCAGGCACTGATTTTACACCCTTGCTGAAAGGTCTGGATAATGATAGTTGTCATTGCCCACATTGGGGCTATGTTATTGAAGGTGCGATAAAACTGATCTATGACGACGGTACGGAAGAAGTTTCCCGAGCCGGGGATGTCTATTACTGGCAGGCTGGCCATACCGCTATCGTTGAGGAAGACATTAAATTCGTTGAATTCAGCCCGCAGAAAGAATTTGAAGAGGTGATGTCGCATGTAACAAAGAAAATGGAGGAATTGGGGGGCTGATAATTCCACATTCCGGTTTTCAATCGGTGGTATGAAACTTTGGCCTGAGCACCGGCCTGGGCGCCACCGATGACCTACCGGGCAATATCTTCTAGATTATTTTCCTGAATGGTTTCAATGCGCCATTCACTTAATTGTTTGATGCGATTTAATACATTGGCGGTTACGCGGTTGTGCACCCATTCCCAGAGTATATTCACCAGTTTACGTTTCTCCTGCCATTCCTTGTTCCCAAAGAAGTTAAAACTCACCCCGAAAAATAACTGAGATTTCCCTGTTTCCCCCATTTCAGGAATCGATGAACGAACATAGATGGCCAATATTCCGATAGGGTAACCACCAGAACAATCATATACAAAATAGCGGGGATTGTCCGTGTCAAACTTGTCTGGTACTTTTTTAATACTTACAGCCTTAAGCTGAAACAGTGGTATCAGGGGCAGGCCAAAGAAACTTTTCATGAACCGGAAAGGATACTTTTTCCATCCAAATGGCAGAATACGTATCCTCTTCAGACTGTTTTCAATTCGATCAACTCTGGCAATATGGTTGGGCCAGCATAGTGGATTTCCATTGAAATCCAATAATTCATTGAAAATATAACTGACAGGGGCTTCGATGCTGATTCTATTTATGTTCAAAACGGAATACTGGTTAGTATCGATTCCAATTCGTTCAATAATCCTTTGATTGTATTGAATCCGCTCTTCCGATGAATCAAATTTGACCAGGGTGGGATGCTTGGGTTTAAGCAAAAAGAAATACAGGATATCTGTAATGATCCCCGTGCTTTTTGAAGGCGGTTTATTATTGTTTATGTTATTACTCATATCGTAATGCCTGTACTGGATTTCTTGTGGCCGCCTTGTATGTATGCCATCCTACGGTCAAAAAGGCTAAAATAAGTGCTATAAAACCTGCAAGCAGGAATGCCCATACGCTGATACTGGCTTTATAAGCAAAATTCTGAAGCCATTGTTGCATGGCATATATGCTGATTGGGGTGGCAAGGACAAGGCCAATAAAGATCCAGGCAACGAAAGACTTGAAGATCATAAGCAGGATATCGGTATAGTTTGCTCCATTCACTTTACGGATACCAATCTCCTTGGTCCTTCTTGTTACGATCAGCAAGGTCAATCCCAGCAGTCCGAGAGAAGAGATCAGGATACTGAATCCGGATCCATATCCGACAATCTTGCCCCATCGTTCTTCATTATCATATTGCTTGTCGAGACTTTCATCAAGAAAAGTATAGTTCAGGGGCCGGTCTGGTGTTATTTCTTTCCATGCAGTCGTAACATCATCCAGAGAACCCGGCACGTCGGATGCATTTATCCGGACAAACAGGCTCCATATGCTATTACGGTGTGGATTCATATGCAAAACCAGTGGCATGATCTCTTCTTCCATACTGTCAAAATGAAAGTCCTGAACAACCCCTACCACGGTAGGATTTTCAGAGTCATCTTCTTCTTCAGGCACTTTCATGCCAAGGGGATCATCCCATAACATCTCCCGCAGGAATTTCTCATTGACTAACACCGAATTAAAAGTATCCGCCGCAGCCTCCCAGGATAGATTCCTGCCCATGATCAACGGAATATCAAGGGTTTCAATATAATCGGGATCTATCCTTAAAAACCTGACAATGACCGTTTGCTCATCTTCACGCTTCATAATGTTTGAGCTGGATCCCGAGACGAAATTCCGGTCACTTCCAGTCACATTAGAGATGTTTGCCCTGGAGACCAGGGATTGCTTAAGCCTGTTGATTTCATTCGAGCTAAAATCATCAGGTAAACTGACTACAACTACATGATGCCGGTTAAATCCGGTTTCCTTTTCCCGGAGAAAGTTCAGTTGCCTGACAATAATGAATGTGGAGATGATCAGTCCAATGGTCATGGTATACTGAGCAATTACGAATAGACTGGAATACTTTCCCCCTTTATAACTGAGCCTGCTTTGAAAAATATCCTGGGGATTCATCCTGTTGATATTTATTGTCGGAGCCAACCCGATCAGAAGACTTATCACCAGGATCAGGGCAAGAATGAACAGGATCATGTTCTTATCTAATAGAAACAGGGTGAGGTCCCGCTCGCTGAGCTGATTGAAAACAGGCAGGAAAAGACCAGACAAAACAATGGCAAAAAGAAGAGATAAAATGGAGTTCAGGAAAGCTTCACTGAGGAATTGATTGATCACATGCCGGGTAGTTCCGCCGAGCACCTTACGCATACCTACCTCCCTGAGACGTTGTATTGTTCGCCCGGTTGTTAGCATAATGTAATTGATAGATGAAATGAGCAGTACCAGCACTGCAATAGAAGAAAGCACATAGGCATATTTAATGTTCCCGTGCTCTTCATAAGCGCTCCAGATCTCTTCATTCAGATATATGTCTTTTAATGGCTGCAGGATAAATTCAAAGAACAATTCCTCGTCTCCTTCAAAAAATCTCCGTGCCATTTCAAATTTTTCTGCAAGATGGATCTCCACCAGGCTGTTGGCAGCCTCGCTGGCACCTTCCACATCCTCAGCGGACTCAAGTTCAATATATACCGAACAATTGCCGAAAAAGTTGTTGCTTTCAGGATAAGGCTGGTTGTTTTTATAGGGTGTCAGGACACTGAATTGCAGGCTGGAATTTTTCGGAAGCGTTTCCAGTACGGCCGTAACTTTAAATAGGCGCTCCTCCCCTTTCGGTAAGGTAAGCATTTCCCCCAGGATCGCCTGATAGTTCCCGTCTTCTACATCAAAAAACCTGTCGGCCACCTCCCTTACAATTACCACACTTTGAGGATCATTCAAAGCTGTTTTGGGATCACCAGCCAGAACTGGAAATTTGAATATTTCAAGAAAGACTGAATCAGCGAAGGCAAGATCTTCTTTAAATATTTTATCATCCCGCCGGATCCATGCCCCTGCCTTCTGGAAAGCAGCAGCCCTTACCAGTGAAGGAATACTCTCAGTAAAGATCTCGACAAATTTATGGTCCTGTAAAGCCGACTTTTCGGTACCTCCTTCCAGATCAGAATAATGATTGACAACACGAAAGATCCGATCCACATTTGCATGAAATCGATCATGTGAGGTTTCTTTTTCTATAAAAGTAAAGATCAGCAGGCAAAACGTAATTCCGGTCGATAAACTTAGCAGGTTTATGAAGGCAAATGTTTTATTCCTCCACATAATCCGAAAAGCGATAAGCAGGTACTGTTTAAACATTGGACGCATTTAATTGTGAACGATTGTAAATATAGGCTTTCTGATTAAAAGTTAAACAGAAAACAAACAGGTATGAATATTCAACATTAAAATTGTTTCAACTGTTAATAAGTAAACTATAGCCTGATGTAAAATTTTATTGAATAGAAAATAAAAGGGATTTTTATAAAAACTATTATATTTTTGCATCAGTGTTGCATAAAAGATATTAATACCATATTATTGAAAGTTTACATTTTGCGGAAATTAATTATCATAATTACCTGCACATTTATATTTCTGGTTCATTTTACGCCCTACCGGGCTTTTTCGCAGACAGAAAGATATACCCTTGGAGGTAGAGTGTATGATGAAGAGACCGGGGAAGCAATGCCAGGAGCTGAAGTATATATTCATGAACTGGTAAAAGGGACGGTAACTGATGCGGAAGGTTATTTTAAATTCACTGACCTGAAACCGGCACGATACCATATTCATATCAAATTTATAGGATACCACAGCCTCTACCAGTATGTTAACCTGACCCGCGATATACATGAAGTCAAGTTTCATTTGATACCTTCTTCACTGGAATTAATGGAGATTGTAATTGAGAGCGATCCTTTTAAAACTGGTGCGGTTGAACAATCTCTCACCACCCAAACCATTTCTGATGAATTCCTTAAAAAGAATCCGGGAGGGACCCTGATGAGTTCATTACAACAGCTTCCGGGAATAAATGCAATAAACACGGGGGTGAGCATCTCAAAACCTGTAATCAGGGGATTGAGTTTTAACCGTGTTATCGTAAGCGACCGTGGGGTAAAACAGGAAGGTCAGCAGTGGGGTGCTGATCACGGACTCGAAATTGACCAGTTCGACCCCGAACAGATAGAAATTGTAAAGGGGCCCGCCTCTTTACAGCATGGTTCAGATGGGATGGGGGGCGTCATTATCATAAATAATCCATACCTGGCCCAGGAAGGAATGCTTGAAGGACAAATTACCGGGATATACAAGAGCAATAATCACCTGATCGGTACAAGTACCATGCTCAAGGGAAATTCACACGGTCTTGTTTATCAGGCCAGGTTTTCATCCCAGGATTTTGGGGATTACAGGGTCCCTGCCGACAGTTTCTTTTATAATGGATATATTCTGCCGATTTATAATGATCGCCTGAAGAACACAGCCGGAAAGGAAAGGAATTTAAGTGGCATGATCGGGTTGAAGAAAAATTGGGGATATTCTACCCTTACCGTAAGTAATTACAATCAGCTTGCCGGTTTATTCCCCGGGGCTGTAGGTGTTCCGAGGCTATACAACCTGCAGGATGATGGCGATCCACGAAATATTGATCTCCCCAGACAAAAGGTCAACCATTTTAAGATCATCAGCAATTCCAATATTCTTTTCGGGAGAAATTGGCTCGAGGTAAATCTTGGTTACCAGAACAATGACCGCAGAGAGGAAGGTGAGCCACATGCGCATGGTTTCGAACCGATATCGGATGATAACCTGGCTCTCGGATTAAAACTTCAAACCTATTCAGCCAATATTAGGTATAATCAGGCCATCAATGAAAAAGCCAGACGAATATTCGGCATCCAATACCAATACCAGGTAAATAGATATGATGGATTCGAATTCCTTCTTCCTGCCTTTTCTCAAAATGCAATTGGCGGTTATCTTCACGAACAAAGATCCCTGGGAGAAGTATTTACCATCAACTACGGACTAAGAATGGATTATGCAAAGATGATCATTGATGAGCACTATGAACCGGACTATCCGGAAAATCCTCAGGATTCGGTTCTAAGAAATCCATCGGTCAACGAGGATTTTTTCAATCTTTCGGGTGGATTCGGATTATCCTGGTTCCCTAACCACAACCTCAACCTCAAATTCAATATGGGATCAAGTTACAGGATCCCAACACCTAATGAGTTGGCTGTTAATGGTATTCATCACGGTACATTCCGCCATGAAAGAGGAGATCCCACCCTGGAGGCTGAGAGGGGCTGGCAGTTTGATATGAGCTTTTCATATCACCTCAACCGTTTTCTTTTTAATATAACACCGTTCCTCAATTTGTATAATAACTATATCTACCTGAAACCAACGGCTGAGTTTTCTGAACTTCCCGGAGGAGGACAGATATTTCAATATACTCAGGATAATGCAATCTTTATAGGAGGAGAACTATCCATTGACTACCACCTGATAGAGAATTTTCACCTGGAACTTGTATCTGAATACGTTGCCAATTACAACCTGGAGACGGAACTGCCCCTACCCTTTACCCCTCCATTTTCAGCACTTTTGAACATCGAATACAGAATACCAGAATTGAACGGGGTACTAAAGAATAGCTTTTTGAATTTTGGAACGAGGTTTACAGCTGCCCAAAACCGTGTCGATAGAAATGAACAGCCCACTGATGGCTATACCCTGCTTAATGTTGGACTTGGTACGGAATTTCATATCGGGAAGCAGCAAATCGATTTCCTCTTCAATATCCAGAATTTATTGGATACCAGGTATATGAACCATCTAAGCCGTTACCGGTGGTTGAACCTGCCTGAACAGGGTCGTAATGTGAGTGTTTCACTTATATATCCCTTTAAAATCACTAAAACCGAATAGAAAGATCATAATTATAAAATGATTTCAGAATCGAAGCTGATTAGCTTAAATTTGCATCTGTTTTTTTAAACTTAAATAAAAAATATATGAAAATTTTAAAGATCTTACCCCTTATCCTCCTGACCCTGGCCTGTGTGCCGGGTGATAAGGACGGGGGCCAGGTTGATGACGTATTTCCATATACAATTCATCAAAAAGCCCTTCCAAATGGGCTCAATGTCGTAACTGTTCCTTATGAAAGTCCCGGCATAGCATCATTCTACATCGTTGTCCGCGCTGGTTCAAGGGAAGAAGTGGAGCCAGGCAAGACTGGATTTGCTCACTTTTTTGAGCATATGATGTTCAGGGGAACTGATAAATATCCTACTGATGTTTATAATAAAAACCTTAAATCAATCGGAGCAGCCGCCAATGCCAATACATGGCTGGACCGGACGGTTTATCATATGACAGGTAATGCTAAAATGCTGGATAAAATGTTTGATATGGAAGCCGACAGATTCCAGAACCTGAATTATTCTGTACATGGTTTTAAAACTGAAGCGGGCGCTGTTAAAGGAGAGTATACAAAGAATTATGCCAGTCCTATGATGCAACTGAATGAAAAGACGGTGAATGTCGCTTTTGATAAGCATACCTACAAGCATACAACCATGGGTTTCTGGGATGATGTGGTTGAGATGCCAAATCAATATGAATATTCGCTTATGTTTTTCGACCGGTTCTATCGTCCCGAATATTCAACAATCCTGGTCGTTGGTGATGTCACACCTGACCTGGTCAACAGCCTTGCAGAAAAATATTTTGGAGACTGGGAAAGAGGATCCTATGTACCGGAGATCCCAGTGGAACCTGAACAAACAGAAACCCGGTTTGCTCATATTCAAAATGCGAATTTCCCGCCATATCTCTCATTAAATTATAAATCGCCGGCCTTTGATCCTGACAGCAAAGAATCAGCGTCGCTTTCTGTCATTTCTCAGATCCTCTTCAGCCAGAAATCAGAATTATATAAAAAATTGGTGATTGAAGAAAGAAAATGCAGATATCTTGGTGGCGGAGCCATGTTTACAAGAGATCCTTATTTGTTTTCAGTACGGTCTTCCCTGCACAATCCCGATGATCTGCAAACAGTAAAAGATGAGATCATAAAGTCGATACAGGACCTGATCGATAATGGCGTAGATCAAAAAGTACTGAGCGACACGAAAAGCCATGTAAAATATGATTTTGCCACGGGGCTTGACAGTTCAACGGCCATTGCAGAGGTATTATCATACTCAATCTGGGCAACCGGGGATCCTGAAGCATTCGGAAGGTTTTTCAACCTGATAGAAACCATAACCGTTGAAGATCTTCAGGCAACAGCAAAAAAATATTTTATCCCCGAACATTTAACCATATCAACAATTTCACCTGAAGAAGAAGGAGGTGTATTATGAGAACTTTAAAAATCACAATTATATTAGTGCTTTCTGGCTTGATCGTGAACCTGGCCATGGCACATGATCTTGTTGAACTCAAGAAGAACACTTCCAATAAGGTTGTTATTAAATATATGTTCAATGTGGGATCGATGATGGATCCTGAAGGTAAAGAGGGCCTGAGCATGTTAACAGCCAGCCTTATATCCGACGGGGGTTCCACTCAATATACAAAGATCGAAATTGATGATCTCCTGTATCCTATGGCTGCTTCTTATTATGCTTCTGTGGATAAAGAGGTTACTGTATTCACTTTTGAAGTACATCGTGATTTTATTGATTCATTCTATGAGATAGCTAAAGGTCTGCTGTATACACCTGCTTTTGATGAGAATGATTTTAACAGAATTAAATCCAATCAGCAAAATTATGTAGATCAGATTATAAAAGCTTCTTCCGACGAGGAATACAGTAAGATGGCGCTGGAGGATCTGTTGTTCAGGGGCACATCCTATCAACATATGATAATGGGTACTTCATCGGGTGTAAATGGAATCACGCTGGATGATGCCAGAGAATTCTACAAAAAGTATTACACGAAGGACAACCTGTTAATTGGTATCGCCGGAAATTATAGTGAGGATTTCAAGAACAAGCTTTTATTGGATAGAGAACAACTACCAGCTCTTCAGTTTACACTACAGGAGGCACCGGAAATCAGCATGCCTGACGGACTGCAGGTTGAGATTATTGAGAAAGAAAATGCATTAGGATCCGCAATCTATGCTGGCTATCCTCTGGATATTACCAGGGTGGATGATGACTTCGCTGCATTGATGGTGGCAAATTCATGGCTGGGAGAGCACCGGAAGTCTTACGGTCAGCTTTATGAAAAGATCCGTAGGACAAGGTCTATGAACTATGGAGACTACACCTACATCGAATGGTATGAAAACGGTGGCCGGGTACAGTTACCCCTGGCACATGTCCCAAGGCACAGTAACTACTTCTCTTTATGGATAAGACCGGTTCAAATAGGTGTCCAGTTAAAGGCTCAATATGAAGAACTGGGTAGTATTGATGTAGGCCATGCTCCTTTTGCACTAAGATTGGCCATACGGGAAATAGACATGCTGGCTAAAAATGGCATTTCGAAAGAAGATTTTGAATTAACGAGGCAATTTCTGAGAAGTTATATTAAATTATTTGTCCAGACTACAGAAAAAGAACTTGGATTCCTGATGGATTCACATTTCTATGGGAGAGAAAACTATATTGCCGAACTGGATGAATTACTGGCTAATCTCACAGTGGAAGATGTAAATGAAGCAGCCAGAAAATATTTCCAGGTAGAGAATATGTATGTCTGCATTGTTACTGATGATAGCGAGACGGAAGCGCTTTCTGAAAATCTGCTTAAAAACAAACCTTCCCCGATGAGTTACTCGAATTTAGTCAGAGAAGGTCTTTCCGAGGATATTCTTCAGGAAGATGAAGAAGTAGCTGCATATAAATTGAATGTTAAGTCTGTTGATATCATAAACAGCCAGAACACTTTCAAATAATTTTAAAACAGAATCCCGTACCGGCTTGCCACCAGCAGGCTGGCGGGATTTCTTATTTTATTAATCAGCTTATACATTAAATAGCCATTTTTTCGTTATTAGGTTAATTAGAAATCATTTGTCAACCTGGGTAACGGCTATATTTTGAGGAATTCCATTGCAGGAAACAGCTTAAATCAATCTACCTTCGAGAAGATTTTCAGGGAGTATTTCCTTTCTCTGGTTTCTTTTGCAACAAAATATACCCATGACCAGGATGAGGCAAAGGACATCGTGCATCAGGTTTTTACCAACCTGTGGGAAAAAAGAGTTGATTTTCATCTTGATCAATCGGTCAGGTCCTATCTATATACTGCTGTTCATAACCGGTGCCTGAATTATATTAGGGATAAGAAAAAGTTTATCCGGGAAGATATTCCCCAATCGGTAGAATCATTGAACAGTTATATCGATCAGTCCGATTTTATGGAAGCTGAAGAACTTAGAAATGAGATCTACCAGGCCCTTGCCGAATTGCCTGAAGGAAGCAGGAATATCTTCAAAATGAGCCGTTTTGAAGGGAAAAAATATAAAGAAATCGCTGAGGAATTAGGTATAAGCATCAAAACGGTGGAAACCCAGATGTCAAAAGCCCTGAAACACATGAAAGGAAAATTGATAAAATATATACAATATATAAGTATGTTGCTCGGAGGATTATATTATTTATTTACATGATATAAGGGTAAATGGCTTCTTATGTGTGTACATAATAAGTGAACCAATGAAGGAAGATTCTAAACATATTATACCCTACGAATTGTTCATTAAGTATCTGAGCAATGAGCTTAACGAACATGAGGACATAACCCTGCAATCATGGTTAAAGGCAAATCCAGAGCATTCTGTTATTTTCGATGAGTATAAAAGTACCTGGAACCTGATGGATAAGGTAAAGGATGTAGCCAATATAAACCTGGAAAAGGAATGGAGCAAGCAAAAGAATTACAGCAATATAGAAAGTGCAGTGTTTGTTACTGAGAAGGAAATGGCTAATTCCCGGTTCCAGTGGAGTTTCTTTAAAATTGCCGCCGTATTTATTGTTTTGATCCTTTCCGCTGCAACCATTTATTATATCCTTCCACAGTTTACACAGGAAAAAATTGCCTCGAACACT
>JAHEGY010000112.1 GCA_024644875.1 Cyclobacteriaceae bacterium | reverse complement strand
CAACATTGGATCTCGACGCCAAGATAGGGCAGCTGTTCATGGTAGCGGCCTATTCGAACCGCGATGAAGCCCATAAGCTGGAAATACTGGAATTGGTTGAGCAATATAAGATAGGCGGACTAATCTTTTTCCAGGGTGGTCCTTACAGACAGGCTAATCTCCATAATGCATACCAGGCAAGAGCTGATGTGCCCCTGCTGGTGGCCATGGATTGTGAATGGGGTGTAGGCATGCGGTTGGACAGCACCATCCGCTATCCCTATCAGATGGCGCTGGGCGCAATACAGAAAAATGAACTCATCTATGACATGGGAGAGGAAGTGGCGCGACAATTTAAAAGGCTTGGCATGCATGTGAATTTTGCGCCGGTTATCGATGTGAACAATAATGCCAAGAATCCCGTGATCAATTTCCGGTCTTTCGGTGAAGATAAGTATAATGTAACGACTAAAGGTAGTGCCTATATGAGGGGTATGCAGGATCATGGGATACTGGCCTGCGGAAAGCACTTCCCCGGGCATGGAGATACGGATGTTGACTCCCACAAGGACCTTCCGGTAATTCCGCATGACCGGAACAGGCTTAATGATATTGAGTTATATCCATTTCATGAATTGATGCAAGAAGGATTGGGAAGTATTATGGTAGCCCATTTGAGTATTCCGGTACTTGATCCCACCGATAATTTACCTTCAACACTCTCTTCCCCGATCATTAAAGACCTTTTAAAAGATTCCCTGGGTTTCGAAGGAATGGTCTTTACGGATGCACTGAATATGGAAGGCGTAGCCAAATATTATGCACCTGGTGAAGTCGATCTCAAAGCTTACCAGGCAGGGAATGATGTCCTGCTCTTTTCATTGAATGTAAAAAAGGGAATTGAACTCATAAAAAGGGCTGTTGAGGAAAAGAAGATCACCGAAGAAGAGATCGATGCCAGTGTAAAAAAGATTCTTCACCTTAAATACTGGGCTGGGCTTGATAAAGAAAGGTATGTAAAATTGGAAAGATTAACGGATGACCTGAACAACATCCAGGCACAGCTGTTGAACAGGAAACTTGTAGAAGCCAGCCTCACCGTGATCAGGAATGAAGAAGAAATTTTGCCTTTAAAAAAGCTGGATTCTCTCAAAATTGCCTCGGTGACCATAGATAAAAGCAAGAAGGACCCATTTAACGACCGCCTCTCATCCTATTCTGATGTAGATCATATTCTGGTTTCAGATAATATGAGGACTGATGACTTATTAAGCAGGTTGGTGGAACATAACCTGGTCATTTTAAATGTTACAGGATTGTCCCAGTACGCCTACCGCAATTTTGGATTGAGTGAGGCGAAAATCAACCTGATCAATGAGATCATAAAAAATAAACCTGTCATTCTGCTCTGGCATGGTAATCCCTATGGCCTGGAAAAGATAGAAATGTTTGATCAGGCAAAGGCTGTAATTGTCAGCTATCAGGAAAATGCCAACACCTTTGATCTAAGTGCACAATTGATTTTCGGTGGTATCAGTGCAAACGGGAAATTGCCTGTGTCCATCAATCCAAAGTTTCCGGCGGGTACTGGAATGGAGGTGAAGGGAAATATAAGATTGGGGTATACACTTCCTGAAGAGGTGGGCCTTGACGGAAATTTCCTGAATTCGAAACTGGATTCTATGGCCGGATATACACTGGATGAAGAAGTAGCCCCCGGCTTGCAGGTGCTTGTCGCACGGCATGGGAAAGTTGTATTTCATAAGGCCTGGGGACATCATACGTACGACAGGGTGCAGGAAGTAAAAACAACGGATATCTATGATTTTGCCTCTGTCACTAAGGTGACAAGTGCCCTTCCGGGCCTGATGAAGATGCACGATGCAGAGAAATTCGACCTGGATGCAACACTGGGAGATTACCTGGATTATTTTGACCGGCGAAATAAGAAAGATCTGAACATCAGGCGAATACTCTCTCACAATGCTGGTCTCCAATCATGGATTGCTTATTGGACCACAACAACAAAGAAAAATGGAAAATATAAAAGGAAAACATTATCTACGGATTCCTCGGCTAGGTACTCGGTCAAACTGACCGACGATCTTTACCTGTACAATAATTACAGGGACAAGATCTATAAGATGATCCTGAAGACCCCTGTAGATCCCAAACAGGGATATGTCTATTCCGGCCTGTCTTTCTATCTATGGCCTGAGATCCTGGAGGATCTTACAGGTGAAGAATATGAAACCTATCTGAAGGATACATTTTACAGACCACTTGGTGCAAATACCCTCACATTCAATCCTTACAAACATTTTTCCCTCAGTCAGATTGTCCCTACTGAGAATGATACTTTTTTTCGGAAAATCCAGATCCACGGGGTAGTCCATGATGAAGGCGCTGCCATGATGAATGGACTATCTGCCAATGCAGGCTTGTTTGGCTCAGCCGAAGACCTGGCCAAATTGATGCAGATGTACCTGAATATGGGTTCTTACGGTGGTGAACAATTTATTAGTGAAGGGACGCTGAAGAAATTCACTTTCTGTCATTATTGCAATGAAGGGGTGCGAAGGGGTTTGGGATTTGATAAACCATTGCTGAAGAATAAGGAACGGGGCCTCCCTGCCGTGGATGCTGGCCCGGATAGTTTCGGGCATTCCGGATATACCGGGATGTTCATATGGGCTGATCCCGATTCGGGGATATTATTCGTTTTTTGCTCGAACAGGGTGCACCCTACAAGATTGAACAATAAGATTGCGGAACTGAATATCCGGCCAACCATGCACCAGATCGTGTATGATGCCAGAATTGACCTTTAAAATCGGTATTAAAACCACTTTTTTATTTAATTTTGGTCCCGGTTCACTTTGATCCTGGTCAAATTTGTTAAAAATCATTATGAAATTATCCCTGGTCATCAGTGTTTTTAATGAGGAAGAAAATATCAAACCTTTGATTGAAAGGATTGATGAATCCCTGAAGGGACTTGATTACGAAGTCATTTTTGTGGATGACGGATCAAAGGATAATACACTTGATCAGATCCTGGAATATGGTGACAGCCATTATACTACCGTCAGCTTTTATAAGAATTTCGGACAGACAGCAGCCATGTCTGCAGGTATTGAACAGGCGACCGGGGAACTTATAATAACGCTGGATGGGGACCTCCAGAATGATCCGGCAGATATTCCTTCTATGGTAAAAAAGCTTGAGGACGAGGGATGGGATGTTGTGGCAGGGAGAAGAGCAAACCGAAAAGATTACTGGATAAGCAGAAAGCTTCCAAGTAAGATAGCTAACTGGATAATTCGCTGGCTCACCGGGGTCAGGATACATGACTATGGATGTTCACTGAAGGTGTTCAGGGCTGATGTTGCTAAAAATCTGGGACTTTATGGTGAATTACACCGTTTCATACCCGTACTTGCCCAGTTACAGGGGGCAAAGATCACTGAAGTGGATGTGACCCACCATCCCAGGCAATATGGAAAAACCAAGTATGGCATTGGAAGAACATTCAGGGTGATGAGTGATCTTCTGCTCATGATCTTCTATCAAAAGTACCTTCAAAAACCCATGCATCTGTTCGGTACCCTGGGGATATTTACCTTTGTTATCGGTGTGATATTGAATATATATCTTTTGATCGAGAAATTTTTAGGACATGATATCTGGGGGAGGCCTGTACTGATCCTGGCAATAACATTAACACTGGGGGGGATACAGTTAATTACTTCAGGAATCATTGCCGAGATAATCATGCGCACCTATTACGAATCACAGGATAAGAAAATTTATTCCATTAAGAACATCTTTGTTGGAAAAGATAAATAAAAAAGGGATCCTGAAATTCATATTAAAGGTCAGTGTTTCTGCCCTTGCCATTTATGTGGTCATTCAGAAAATTGACCTGCCGCAGACTAAAGATATTCTTCTACATGTTCATGCCGGATGGATTATCCTGGCCTTGTTGGCCTTCAATCTATCCAAAGGGATAGCTTCTGTCCGACTGAATCGTTTCTTTAAATCAATCGAACTAAATCTGCCTGGATTATATAATTTAAAACTGTATTACGTTGGCATGTTTTATAATCTTTTCCTTCCCGGAGGAATAGGTGGTGATGGTTACAAGGTGTATCTGCTGAACAGGTCTCATAAGACGGCATTGAAAGACCTGATCTCGGCAACTCTACTGGACCGGGTAAGTGGACTGGCTGCCCTGGTTTTCCTGGCTATGTTATTGGCCCTGTTTGTCGACCTGTCATTTATTGGGCCCTGGATGATATGGTTATTGCTTGCAGGATTGATTGTCTATTATCCCTCCTATTTTATAGTTTTCAGGATACTGTTCGGGAAATTCCTGGCTGTTTTCACCATCTCAAGTGTATTCTCATTGGGTGTGCAGTTAGCCCAGTTGCTTTGTGCCTATCTGATCCTGAAAGCTCTGATGGTCGACAGCCTGTATTTGGAATACCTGACGCTCTTCCTGCTTTCCTCTGTGGTAGCCGTGATACCCTTTACCATCGGAGGCGTTGGAGCACGGGAGCTAGTCTTCATATTTGGTGCAAACTATCTGATGATCGATAAAAACACGGCTGTGGCATTCAGTATTCTCTTCTTTATTATAACGGCCTTAAGTTCCTTCAGCGGAATATTCTTTGAGACGAAATTAAAATCAGATATTCAGGATTCTTATCAGACCTGATTAATGGGCTTCATTACCTTTAAAAATCCTCATATCATGCGGTATCTTAGGATTGATTTGATTATTTCACTTACTTTCAGCTTGAACTCAACACGTTTTCTTCCGGCCACTGTCCGCTATTCCGGAATTGGATTCACAGCTCTTTTTACTGTTACATGTGACTAGATAAACCGCTATAATAGCTATAACTGGTTTTTATAATATAAAACATAATCAATCAATTATGTATTCCGGCTTAATGAAAGGGCCTTAGACTACAATGTCTATAAATTATTCTATCTCAATCTCCTCCAGGATATCAGCCAGCTCATCATAATCTTTAAAACCAGGTTTGATTTCTGTTCCACCTTTCAGTGAGATCCCAAATATGTCCGTTTCATCAATCCATGAATGAATGCTTTGATGGTCCATCTCAAACCCGATCATGATTTTGTAAAGTGAAGCCAAACTTAAAATATCTTTGTTTTTAATCTTGTATCCCGGTGAACCATCTAAAATAAAAAACTGAACGCCATCTTTTAGATTATTTAATATTTCTTCTATTTCCCGGACTGATTCAACGGTATCGATATCCAGTCTGAATATAACAGGCAATCCTGTTTTTCCGGCCGTTCCGATAGAATCAGGATCAGATATCTCTATGTAATCAAGCTCCTCGCCCAAAGTAGAAAAGTCATAGTCTGTGGTATCTAGATTGGAGAATTCTCCAACTATTATAGGTCCTACTATCCACTCCTTTATAGTCTTAAGGGTGTTTTGATCTACATAGTGTTCAGCATCACCATCTATGGAGAATCCTAAATATTGAACACCCATACCAGCACAATAACGGGCATCGCTCAAATTACTGATATTGCCAACTTTAACTTCTGTTTTTAAAGGCATTACTAATTATTTAAAAATGATCATCGGATCCGGGCAATTAAGTCGATAATGATCCAATTCGGATTTTTTTGCAACCCCCGGGTAATCTCCCAGGTATCCTTCCAAATCCTTTATTATCTGGAAATGAAGGTGAGGAGGCCAGCCTCCATTTTCCTCAAAGGTACCCAAATGAGCTATTTTTTCTCCTTTTTTAATGAATTTACCTTTATATAGGTTGATCAGGTAGCTACGGCTTAAATGTCCGAATAAAAAGTAAAAGACTTGTTCCATGAGGGCATGCTCTGTTATTATGGTGGGCCCGTAGTCTCTACTGTTATTATTATCCTGGAAACTATGAATTCGCCCGTCAAAGGGCATATAAATGGGCGTTCCGGCATCACTCCAGATATCAAGACCAAGATGAACTGTCCTGGGTTCATCAGTACCGAAGAGAGTGGCATTTTTATAAACCTCCCGGTCTTCAAGATAGCCACCAAATGCAAATTTTTTACCTGCCCTGGTAGTTTCTGTTTTTATATAGTCCCTCAGCTCGCTAATATCAGAAATACCTGGCCTTAAGAGGACCGTATATCCATTGTCAATGGTCAATGGAGCCTTAAAAAGCCAGGTAAATTCAGACTTATGCGATTTTAAGAATTCGCTGAAATTCAAATCAATTACTGCACTGAGGGTTCTTATCTTTTGTGTCTCTTAGGTGCTGCTGCCAGGATTTCCTCGTTGGCGAAATCCTTATACTTTTCAAAATTCTGATTGAATTCATCCACCAGTTTGTCAGCAGTTTTATAAAACTCTTCTTCGTCTGTCCAGTTGTTCTTTGGACGTAATAATTCAGAAGGTACACCAGGACAGGAGGCTGGGATCTGCGTGCCCAGCATTGAGCCTTCGTGGTAATCAACATAATCAAGTTTATCTTCCAGTACTGCTGTGATCATCGCCCTGGTATATTTCAGATCGATACGCTTGCCAACACCGTACTTTCCACCTACCCATCCGGTATTGATCAACCAGACATTCACTTTGTGCTTTTTCATCTTTTCACCCAGCATTTCTGCATATTTTGTTGGGTGTAACGGTAAGAAAGCCGCTCCGAAGCAGGCCGAAAAGGTAGTGACCGGGTCGACAACACCCATTTCTGTGCCGGCTACTTTAGCCGTATATCCGCTGATAAAGTGATACATGGCCTGTCCCGGGCTTAATTTTGAAATGGGAGGCAGTACACCAAAGGCATCAGCGGCCAGGAAGAAAATATTCTTTGGAATACCTGCGATGGAAGGAGCCACGGCATTCTTTATATGATTTATGGGATAAGAGACCCTTGTGTTTTCAGTAACCCGGGTATCCGAATAGTTTACAGTCCTTGTTTTGGGATAGAACCTGGAATTCTCTTCAATGGCGCCAAACCCTATTGCGTTCCAGATATCCGGTTCTTTCTCTTCCGAGAGATCTACTGTTTTAGCATAGCATCCTCCCTCGAAGTTAAATATTGTTGTGTCTGTCCAGCCATGCTCATCATCCCCGATCAATCCTCTTTCCGGATCGGCAGAAAGTGTGGTCTTTCCTGTACCTGACAATCCAAAGAAAATGGCAGTATCACCATCTTTCCCCACATTTGCAGAGCAGTGCATTGGAAGGACATC
This sequence comes from Cyclobacteriaceae bacterium, assembly GCA_024644875.1. Lineage (GTDB taxonomy): Bacteria > Bacteroidota > Bacteroidia > Cytophagales > Cyclobacteriaceae > JAGTVG01. The sequence continues at coordinate 9,077 of JAHEGY010000112.1, read as the reverse complement.
ACGTTGAGGGAGCAGGTAATTCATTAAACCAAAAATCCCTTTTTTGATTTCGCCGGCATATCCTGTGCCACCAATGATCATAATGTTTTTGGTCATATTAACGATGGCGAAATTGCTTTGTCTCAGGCCGAATCGTTGCGGATCAGCCGTAAATTCAGGTGCTGATATCACTGTAAAATCCGGCTCAAAATTTTCCAGGTCCTCTTGGTTAGGCCTGATGAACATATTATAACAGAATAGATTTTGCCATGCCAGTGTATTCACAAAACGGCATTTTAGTCTGTAATTACTATCCGCGCCGGCAAATCCTTCCCGTACATATAATTCTTTGCCATATAAATATTTGATCATTTCATTATAAAGATCATCGAAATGTTCTGGTGAAATGGGCTGGTTAACATTTCCCCACCAGATTATATCTTCAGTGGTCCCATCTTTTACAACATATTTATCTTTAGGTGCTCTTCCGGTGAAAAAGCTTGTGTCCACAAGGAGGGATCCGCGGTCGGTAAGGATACCCTCACGCTTCCGGAGCGCTTCTTCATATAATTCGCTTGGCGAATAATTCCAGTGGATTCGTCCTGATTTTAAACCTAATGAGTATAGATCTGATTTTTTAGATCTGATTCCTGTTTCAATCATTTTATTTGAATTTTAATAGATAGAGACTTTATTACACCAACGCCACATACCCTTGCCAGATTAAAAGCTAATCAAAAATATTTCTTTTTCCAATATTTTAATATTTGATACAGCTTTTTGGCCTAGTTTTAATAGAATATTTTCTATTGCATCTTTATTTCTTCAAAAATTAATTATTCTAGTGTATTCCATGCATCATCCTTTTTATGGGAACTGCCAGCAGGAACAATAAGCCAGCTGCACCTATGATAAACAAGGTGCTTTGCCAGTATACATCAGTATATATAGGCAAGGTTACCATGGGCGAGGCAACTTCTCCATTTCCTACTTCGGGTGCTGCTGTCAGCTTGGCAATGAATGCCGCCAGGTGGTGTGCAAAGGATATGGATAAAAACCATGCCCCCATGACGAAGCCCACGATTCTGCCCGGCGATAGTTTGGTGACCATGGATAAGCCAACTGGTGACAGGCATAATTCCCCGGTTGTATGAAGAAAATATGCGATGACGAGGAAGACTAAAGGTACCATGCCGGAGGATGATGCAAATAGTTTGGCACCCAGTACGAGCACTCCAAATCCCAGCCCCAATTGTAAAAGTCCCCAGGCAAATTTAAATGGTGTGTATGGGTCCATCCTTAATTTATTAAGTTTTGCCCATAGCCAGGTGAATGCCGGGGCAAGTGTGATTATAAATAGTGGATTTACACTTTGGAATATCGAAGTTTTTAATTCACTGCCAAAGAAAGTCCTGTCCACATTTCTTTCTGTAAACAACGTAAGTGAGCTTCCTGCCTGTTCAAAGAAGGCCCAGAAAAGAGTGTGGAAAAAAGCCAGAATAATTACGACCGCCAGGCGTTGTCCCTCTACTTTATCCAGTTTGAATATAGCTTCATATAATAAGTAACCAATAACCAGTATGCCAAGAATGGTTAGTATCAAGGTCATTGATTCATTCACATTCAATAAGAGGGCAATGAGAGGAGTAACAAGTATGGAAGCAATTAGAATTAAATTAGTTGGCTTCAGACCAAGTAATATTTTCTTTTTAATAAAATCGGGTTTCGGTGATAATCCTTTCTCTGCAAAATTCTTAATGTTCTTTCTAAAGGCAAACAGACCGGCCAGCATGCCCGCTGCAGCAAGGCCGAATCCCCAGTCCCAGTCATAAGTCTCACCAAGATACCCACAGGTAATAGGCGCAAGAAAAGCACCTACATTGATGCCCATATAAAAAATAGTAAAGGCACCATCCTTACGTGGATCATTTTTCTCATAAAATGTACCAAGGAAGCTTGAGATATTTGGTTTGAAGTATCCGTTTCCTACAACAATTAGAGATAAGCCTATAAAGAAAAGGTCATTCTCGACAATGATCTGGAAAGTATCTGAGAAAATGAGCATTACCTGTCCGCAAGCCATTAGAATACCTCCCCATACAATAGATCTTCGGAATCCCAGGATCTTATCCGCGAGCATACCTCCCAGAACAGGTGTGAGGTAAACCAGTGCATTATACGCTCCGTAAATACCTATCGCCCGCTCATCAGCATCGGTCTGGGACATATGATCGAAAAGCACCTTGATCATATACAGAGTGAGTATTGCACGCATCCCATAGAAATTAAACCTCTCCCACATTTCAGCAAAAAACAAAGTAAATAATGCTTTTGGGTGGTACTTCTTCTGTGAAAAAATAATGATTGAGATCCATGCGCCAACTACGACCCAGGCAACGAGCATTAGTATAAGTCCAGCATCCATATATTTTAGATTTAAGAAAACCGCCGCTAAAATATAGAAATATCCATTTCAAAAAAAATTTAATGTATAATATGGGTCATTTAAATTCTGAGTGCCGGGTTTTTGTTATTAAAAGTGACAAAAAACGGACTAAAATGTCATTTATTAAAGAAATTATTGGGCACAATCAAGAATTCATCTTATCTTTAGGCTTGTATTCCAATGATTTTCTGATGAGTGGTATTTCGCAGATGAAGATGAACAAGGAAAATGATAAAGTTGTTTTCTCATACATGGGCAAACCCACCCATGATATGATCGATTTGATACTGGAGATGTCAGAATCCAAATTAAAGAGCATTGAAAGTTCCAGTACCATCATTAAGAGGATAGTCAATGTACTGATAGAGATTCTACAAAATATTTTCAATCACGGGGAAGATTTCAGTGTAGTTGATCACCAGTCATTTAAATATTCTTTATTTAAGAGAGGTAATGATTATTTTATTGTGACGGAGAATTTTATTAAAACCATAGAGGTAAAAAACCTGGTTTCGAAGTTGGATCAGTATTTATCAATGAGTGATGAAGATATTACCATGACCTACAGGAAAACCCTTGATAATGGAGGATTTTCTAATAAAGGTGGCGCTGGTTTGGGTTTGATCAATATTATCAGAAAGTCAAACGGTAATCTGGATTATAGTATTTCAAAGGCAGATAATGAAAATTCCTTATTCAGAATGAGTGTGCAAATAAAGGTTGAGTAGTAAATTTACGCTATGGATAATTTTTACATGGAAGGCAGTGATAAGACTCCCTCTGTTAATTTAGATGCTCAGAGCGGGGAGATGGAATTTTCAGGAAAATCAATTCCTGAAAATTCAGCCGAACTATATGAACCGGTTATGGATTGGATTGATAAATACCTGGAAAAACCAGCTGAGAATACCACTTTTGTCGTAAAACTGGAATATTTCAATACAAGTTCCTCAAAATATCTGCTGGAGATCTTCAGAAGGTTCGAGGAATTATTTAAAACAGGTAAAAAGGTAGCTGTTCAGTGGTATTACGAGTTGGAGGATGAGGATATGCAGGAATCAGGAGATGATTTCCGGGATATTCTAAAAATACCTGTTGAACTGATTGTGTACTAAGTGCTATAAACTTTGCTTCCAGCCTTTGGCACATAGTGATCTGTGCATGCTTCCATTGTATAGTCCGGATCATTGACTATTATATCAGCTCCTCCCCGAATCATTTTTTTTCTGAATCGGCTAATCCGTAATCAGCTCCTCCCCGAATCATTTTTTTTCTGAATCGGCTAATCCGTAATCAGCTCCTTCCTGAATCATCTTCTTCCTGAATCTGTTCATCCATATCATTTTTCAACTCAGAAAGATTTTATTTTTTCTTAACAGGGGAAAAGGCTGACCTGATAAATCCTTTTACACGATTGTTATTCATGGCCATTAAGAGCAATTCATGGAGGAAATTCCGCAAAGTATGCGACCAGTTGAACAGACCCATGATCTTATGTTGAATGGAATTATAACGAAGCACTATATCAAGTTTCTCAGGCATGTAACCAGGATCTATGATCATTCGGGCCACTTCCTGACCGGAAACCAATGACTGGTATATACCTTCGCCTGTAAGGCCTGAGGCCATTCCGGCAGCCTCACCAATAAGGTAAATATTGCCAAACCGGACGCCCCTGTAATCATAGCTGATAGGATAAGTTTCCAGTTTCGTTCCTGAGTAATTAATATTCTTCACATCTAACCACTGATGGAAATTGTTTTTTAGTCTAGCAGGGGGAAGAATTTTTGGATTGCTGCAGCAACCAACCGCCAGAGAGTTTTCATGCGGGAATACCCAAGCATACCATGATTTAAACATCCTGGAATCCAGGTGGATCTCCAGTGTAGGATCAAGATCTTTCACCGGTATGGTATATTGAATCCCAATTAATTTCTTATTTACTGGGATACCGAGGTGCTTTCGGACTATAGATGCCTGTCCATCTGCTCCAATAAGATATTTATAACCGATTTTGCATTCATCTTTCAGGATCACATGATTATTATTGATCTTTAAAACCCTGCTTTTTGTCCGGACAACCACCGGAGTATTGTCGAGCAGACTTTTCTGCCAGGCCCCTAATTTTTTGCGGTTAACGGTATATAAAAAGGGGGCTTGAGCTTGTGTTGAACTTCTACGTTTCGGTGAATGAAGAGCGGTATTACTTATTTTATGTTCAATGATCTCATCAGGGACAGGCAGGATTCTCAGATCATTTGCAGTCAATCCGCCAGCACATATTTTGTCCCCGAAAACTGGTTCTTTTTCAAGTAGTAATATCCTCAGGCCTGAATCTGATAGTGTATGAGCACATTTTAATCCGGCTGGGCCGCCACCTACGATGATGACATCAAATTGTTCCGTAGAAGATCTTTCTGAACCCATTTTCCCCGTGTCCCGGATTTATTCTTTGGTCAATTTAACCTAGATACATCTGCCATCTATTCTCGTACAGTACCCAGGAATACCCGGATATTAGGATTTATCGGATTGCCGGACGATCTCCTGAAGGATACCACCTGGCCTGTGTGGTAGATGGCATCAGAGATGGGGCCATTGATCATATTCCAGTAGGGAAATTCGCTGCTTCCGTTTTCACTTTGAAAAATGACCTTATTGTTTTCTAAGGTATTGGTATTTTGTTCTTTCAGGACACGGCTGGCCATTTCAAGATTTTTCAGCGTATGGGCTCTTTTCTCTTCGAATGTTAATTCCTCTTCATCTCTTGGGAATACATTAGGCTTATTCAGGCTGGCATTTAATATGGTTAGTGTCAACCCATATATATGGTCAATAGTATGTGCAGTACTCCTTCCATCATTTCCGGGTGTATAGGCCATGTCTGTATCTGTCAGACCTTCTGTGGCCCAGTAATACCGGAATCCCAATCCGTCTATCAATCGGGCGGCTACATTTTCCGGTGTATAGGATTCAGGGTAGTCGGGGATCTGATAGTAGGGTAAGCCTTGACTATCTGTATTGCTATTTTTTTCCTGGGCTGACATATTGATAGAAATTGTTGAAATTAAGAACAGTATACTTAATAAATTTTTCATGGACTTAGATATATGGTTAAAAAATACCAAAATCAAATTTAGCAAATTATTAATGAATGATGCGAGGGAGGGATCAGGAATGGCGAGGTTTTCTGTTCTTTCTTAATGCTGAAATAAAAAACATACAAGTACCAAAGAAGATTATTGCCGCTCCGGTTTGTCTGGTGTTTTTATTTATTATCCCCAAAATCATGAATATCACTAAGGAAGAAGCTATTATGATCAACCCATAGAATAAAACATTTCTGAATTTCATAGACTTAATTTAAAGTGTTTAAAATATTGAATCCTTACCTGAATGCACATAATAATCGGTTAATAACATGAAAACAGATAGAAATCAATATTAGTTCCAATATACCCTTTCCCTATATTAAACAGACCGGTCGGTCTAATGTATTAATAAAAAAAAGATCCCGCCAGTGGCAGGATCTTATTATAGGTATATATCTTGTATTCAGATATTACATCATTCCACCCATGCCGCCGCCCATTGGTGGAGCAGGAGGCATAGCTGCTTTCTCATCTTCCGGCTCATCAGCAACAACACACTCGGTTGTCAAGAGGAGGGAAGCGATTGAAGCTGCATTCTCAAGTGCAAGTCTGGTCACTTTGGTCGGATCGATAACTCCGGCTTCAACCAAATCTTCATATTTGTCAACCTGGGCATTGTAACCGAAGTTTCCTTTTTCTTCCTTGATCTTCTGTACTACCACAGAACCTTCTTGTCCGGCGTTCTCAACAATTGTCCTTAAAGGAGATTCCAATGCAATCCGAATAATGTTTACTCCAGTCACCTGATCATCGTTGCTTGTTTTTACTTTATCAAGTGCTTTAATGGCTCGGATGAAAGCAACTCCACCACCGGCAACAACACCTTCCTGAACAGCAGCTCTTGTAGCATGCAATGCATCATCTACGAGGTCTTTTTTCTCTTTCATCTCAACTTCAGAAGCAGCACCAATGTACAGGATGGCTACACCACCTGAAAGTTTTGCCAGTCTTTCCTGAAGTTTTTCTTTATCGTAATCGGAAGTTGTTGTTTCAATCTGAGATTTGATCTGGTTAATTCTACCCTGGATCTCTTCTTTTTTACCGCCACCGTTTACGATGGTTGAATTGTCTTTGTCAATATTTACTTTATCTGCGGTACCAAGGAAATCTAAAGTAGCGTTCTCAAGTTTGAAACCTCTCTCTTCAGAAATTACAGTACCACCTGTAAGTATGGCAATGTCTTCCAGCATAGCTTTTCTCCTGTCACCAAAGCCCGGAGCTTTTACAGCTGCGATTTTAAGCGAACCGCGGATCTTATTGACCACCAATGTAGCCAGGGCTTCACCATCCACATCTTCCGCAATGATCAATAAAGGCTTGCCCGTCTGAGCTGCTGCTTCCAATACAGGAAGTAATTCCTTCATGGTAGAGATTTTCTTATCATAGATCAGGATGTAAGGACTCTCCAGTTCAGCTTCCATTTTTTCTGCGTCAGTAACGAAGTATGGTGAAAGATAACCTCTGTCAAACTGCATACCTTCAACAGTCTTTACTTCAGTTTCTGTACCTTTAGCTTCTTCAACAGTGATAACACCGTCTTTTCCAACCTTATCCATAGCTTCTGAGATCATTTTACCAACCTCTGGATCATTATTGGCTGAAATGGTTCCTACCTGAGCAATTTCCTGAAAATCCTTGATCGGTTTAGATTGTTTCTGAAGGTCTTCTACAATAGCTTTTACCGCCAGGTCTATCCCTCTTTTCAAATCCATTGGGTTTGCACCGGCAGCCACGTTTTTAATTCCGTTTACATATATTGCCTGTGCAAGAACTGTTGCAGTAGTCGTTCCGTCACCTGCATCATCAGCAGTCTTGGATGCAACTTCTTTTACCAGTTGCGCGCCCATATTCTCAACTGGATCTTTAATTTCAATTTCTTTAGCTACAGATACGCCGTCTTTGGTAACTGATGGAGCACCGAATTTTTTGTCGATGATCACATTTCTACCCTTAGGTCCAAGCGTAACCTTCACTGCCTTGGATATTGTATCAACACCCTTTTTAAGTTTGTTTCTAGCTTCTGTATCAAAAATGATTTGCTTTGCCATAATGAATTTATATTTTAAAATTAAATAATTGCGAAAATATCAGATTCCCTCATGATGAGGTATTCTTTTCCTTCAATGGTAATCTCTGTACCAGCATATTTACCATAAAGAATGGTGTCACCAACTTTTACGGTTAATGGTTCATCTTTTTTACCACCTCCAACGGCCACGATAGAACCTTTCTGTGGCTTTTCTTTAGCGGTGTCAGGGATAATAATACCAGATGAGGTAGTTTCTTCAGCTTGAGCAGGCTCTACCAGAACTCTGTCAGCTAATGGTTTTAAACTTACTTTAGACATATTGTTTTATTATTTAGATTTATAAATCACTTAAAAAGTCTACTTCCTCTCCACATTTCTTATGCCAATCTATTTTTCTGCCTTTTTTGGTACGAAAGACTGACATTTTTTCATTCTTATTGTCAGATTTGCCTGTTGAGAATATTTTTTCTGTCAAATAATCTATGTTGTTATATTCATTTTCATTTATTATATTTTGATCAGGGAAAGAATTGACATACTTAATTTGGAATTTGAATGGATAAATTAGAAAATAATTGGTTGACAGAAGGCCTGATCGATTTCGAGTATAAAAAATATTTATTGCTCGCATATTTGAAAAATATCAGACAAAATTTCAGGGTAAACAAATTGTATCCTTTCCTCTCTGACCTGATAAATCATTATCAACACCTGAAAAGACTGCAGAAAGATAAACTTGATCTTTCAAATCTATTCCCGGTAGCCATCAACATAGAGGAATTTATGGCACAAAAACTCAGATTCGAGCGGTTGATCAAGGACGATGGGATCAGTCAGGAACTTGAAGATATAATGGTATTCTCAATTGATAAAATGCTGGACACTATGAAAGCGGGGAAAGAGATTTATGAAATTGTGGAAGGTAGTCTGGAGATCACCCCTATTGGTTTAACTTCAATATACCAGAATGAAGGATATATGTTTATCGATCGCAACGATAAAAGACCTATTCATATATACAGTTACAGGATCTCAGTTTTTGAAAGCCCTGAAGATAAATACAGAGCTATTCACACTACATTAATTGACAGGATGAGTAAAAGCATTACAACCACCTACGATCAAATGCGATTGAAGCTTGTTGAAAGGAATGAGGATCTGTCCAATCCAGTAACCCTATTAATTAATTCAAAATTCACATATCCTTTAAAGGAAACAGTGCTGCCGGTAGCAAAGAGATTATTGGTCAGATATGTTAATGTGGCCTGATCCGGTGATTATTCACCAGCGGTAGAGTCAGTACCCAGCACGTCGCCGCCACTTTCAAGATTGGGATCTATTGAAGGTAAAACTGTTCTTTCCTGTGCACGATCAATATTTGGACTGCTGAAGGAGTCACTGACAGGTTCCTGGATGATCAGGTTGGTTGCTAATGTCAGGGCTACAAGACCAATGGCTAATCCCCAGGTGA
>JAHEGY010000111.1 GCA_024644875.1 Cyclobacteriaceae bacterium | reverse complement strand
TAATGAGGATCAACACAGCCAGGATGAGCAAAACAATATTTCGGATCTTTTTAACCACTTTACAGGGGTTCAACTACAAATTTGCAGTAATATTATATAATTACCACAGAACATAGAGCAAGAATCTTTCCAAATTTTTTCGGAAAAAAGAAAATTACGGAAGACTGCTTTAGGATTCTTTGAATTAAATTTATATCTTTATTACGCATATTGCGTTATACATTATGCGTTATATAGCTTGCGCAAAATATATATTATGAGAAAACTCAACAACCCTTTTATAATTACAGGGTATCACAGTCCAGCATATTTTTGTGACAGAGATAAGGAACTTCGATGGTTAGCGGATCAGATTAAAAATGAGCGGAATGTTGTTTTATATTCATGGAGACGAATGGGAAAAACTGCTTTAATCAGGCATTTTTTTCAAAGGATCAAAAATGAGTTAAAAATCGAAGGTGTTTTTGTTGATCTCCTGGGCACCACCTCAATTACGGATGCAAACAAAAAGATCGCATCAGCAATCATTTCGCAATTGGGAGATCTCAAACGAGGAATTGGACAGCGGCTAATAAAGTTGATGGGAGCCGTAGGCGCCACTCTGGGAGTTGATCCATTAAGCGGAATGCCGGTGATTTCTTTTGGATTAAATACAAATCAAAAAAGTGTTTCTGATTCACTGGAGGCTATAAGTACATTTCTGGTTGATCATAAGAAACCAATCGTTGTTTGTATTGATGAGTTTCAGCAGATCGTGAACTATCCGGAGGGAAATGCAGAAGCTACTTTCAGAACATGGGCACAAAATTATCCGTTGATTAGATTCATTTTCAGTGGAAGTCACCGGGAAATGATGATCTCAATGTTTAATGAAACATCAAGGCCATTTTACAAGAGTGCCCAGATACTTCAATTAAATGAGTTACCGGCAGATCAATATATAAAATTCATTATAAAGCACTTTAAAAAAGCAGGCAAGAAGATAAATCCTGAAAATATTGAATCAATTTTCAATTGGACGAGGTTGCAGACCTATTATGTTCAACTGGTATGCAATAAACTCTTTGGAAAAAGCGATGATATTACTGTGGAGGTACTTGATGAAGTCTATAAAGAGATCATACTTCAGGAGGCTCCTTTATATTCTTCCTATCAGCAATTGCTAACAACCCTCCAATGGAAACTTCTCCTGGCGCTGGCAAGAGATGAGGAAATTGAAAATCCGTACTCACAACAATTCATCAACAGGCATCAACTTGGAGCGGCCAGCTCAGTCCGGAGGGCATTGGAAATGTTAAAGGAAAAAGAATTTGTTATACATTATCAGCAGAAATACTTCATCCATGACACGCTGTTGATGAGATGGCTCCAACAACTTTAATATGGTATAAAAAAACCTATAAAAACCTTTGTAACAAAACATATATAATATACTTTTGCAATCCGTTTTGGGCTCTTAGCTCAGCTGGTTCAGAGCACCTGCCTTACAAGCAGGGGGTCACTGGTTCGAATCCAGTAGGGCCCACAGTCACAAGCCTCACCGCATGGTGGGGCTTTTTTATTGGATCAACAGGAAGCTTGCTTACTGGTTGATTCGATAATAAGGCCATTCGAGCAAAGCGAGAAGGCTTGTGGTTTGGAAGCCCCGTTTTCAGGATCAACGAAGTTAATCCAGTAGGGCCCACTAAAACAGAAAAGGTCGCCGATAGGTGGCCTTTTGTGTTTTACAGGCATTAGTGCTGATGAGAACAAGTTGGTTCGAAATGCACAGCATTCCTGAGGGTCTGTGCTCATGACTTGAGCGGACGAATAATCCAGTAGGGCCCACAATGATAATCAAGCAATTACGAAGTAAAATTTGTAAGTGCTTTTTTATTGGGTACAACAAAAGTGCAAACAAACTTTAATTTTGTTTCAAGAATTATTTTAAATCAGCCTCTCATCAAGCATATCTTTCCAAATTACAAATCCTTTCCTCTAATTGATGCTAAAACTGATAATCACATTTGGTCAGAAATATACAACCGACCGTTTGGAGATATTTTTAATATTCAATCAGATATAGCCAAGAATGTTGCTAATCAATTAAAGATTCAGTTAACTGAGGAGGAGAAAAAAATTATTTAGAAAAAACCTGAATTAAGTGAAAAGGCTTATAAACTAATCAATAAGGCCAAATTTGAACTAAATCAGAATATCTTTACCTGGATAACAATAGATAAATTTTTGTAGCAAATGAAAACTAGTATTTATAAGGCAATCGCTTTATTCGTTGTAATATCAGCGTTAAGTTCATCATGTTTTGAAAAAAAGCAGTCCAATGATTCAAGACCCAATATTGTGTGGATCTTTGTTGAAGACATGAATGACTGGATGGGGTGCTATGGGGATAATACAGTTCCTACACCAAATATTGATAGGCTTGCACAGGAAGGAATCCGGTTTGATCGCGCATACATGCCAGCAGGGGTTTGCTCAGCAACGAGATCAGCTATTGCCCTTGGCGCCATGCAGACCTCCCTGGGAGTGCATAACCATCGAAGTTCGCGACAGCGAATACCAGAAGAGAAAATAGAACTTCCCGGACATGTCAAGACAGTATATCAGCTGATGAGGGAGAACGGATATCATGTAATAAACAATGGTCCCAAAAACGATTTTAACTTTCTCTGGCCTACTCAAAACGAAGAAGAACTTAAAAAAAGATCGGGAGCTTATGGAAGTGGCGCTTATTATACGGATAACAGAGAAGAGTTACTTTACGATGTAAATAAGCCTAGCTATGGATTTTCACTTGATTTGCTTACAGACAGGCAGGAAGGGAAGCCCCTTTTCCTGCAAATCCAACTAATTGGGGGAAAAGGCAATGGAAAATACAAAGGCGCCAGGATTGATTCGTCAAAAGCTATAGTAAAAGCAGGACGTCATATCGTATTTACAGATCCGGGTTCAATGCATGTTATGCCCTATTATCCTGATATTCCTGAGGTCAGAAATGAAATTGCACACCATTATGATAATATCAGGCTGACTGATGATCAGGTGGGACACATAATTGCAGAGCTTAAAAAGGAAGGGTTATATGAAAATACAGTATTTTTCTTTTGGACAGATCATGGCATGAAGCTGCCCAGGCATAAACAATGGCTGTATGAAGGAGGTATTAAAGTGCCATTTGTCATAGCTGGTCCGGGAATCAAAGAAGGACAAGTAAGGAGCGATTTGGTTAGTGGAATTGATATTACTACAACGACACTTGCTCTGGGAGGTGTTGGAATTCCTGACTGGATGGAAGGCCATAATTTGCTCGCTGAAAGTAATCCCCGGGAATTTGTGATTAGCGCGCGAGACCGATGTGATTATACTATCGAGCGGGTAAGAGCGGTAACAACGAGTCGATATAAGTACATAAGGAATTTCCTGACTGATCGTCCATTTATGCAACCACAATATCGTGATAACATGAAGTTCACGAAGGATATAAAGGCATATTATGAGGATGGAAAAATGAATGAGATTCAGGCATTTATGTGGTCTGAAGAAAGGGTTCCTGAAGAATTTTATGATCTGGAAAATGATCCGCATGAAATTAACAACCTGGCTGATGATCCTTCATTTGAAAGTGAATTGAACCGCCATCGTGTCCTTCTTGAAGTATGGATAAAAGAAACGGATGATAAGGGGCAATATACGGAGTCGGTCGAGGCACTAATGGGAGTGCTGACACAATGGTCCGATGTCGCGGTGAATCCAGAATACGACAGAGTAAAAAAAGCTCAGGGAGATGATCAGGAATAAATTCATACCTGGATTTTAATAGATCTAATGGTATTTCATTTATACAGTATTCCACAGTATACATAAAAAATCAATAACGCCTGTAAAACAACACATTACCAAGGGGTTAGTAAAGATGTTAATTCCTTTTATTTTGTCTATTTGTAATACATATTGCTGATTTTTATGTGGCCTTTTATATGTCCTGGTTTTATGAGAGGAGTGTTGAGGGATTTGTTAAAAGCACATCTCAAAAATCATTGCAGAATCTTTACAAGAGATGAATATTTATTCTTTGTCCATATTGTGTAATACCCAAACAGTAATCCCTGCCAGTGTAATAAAGCTACCAAGAAAGATAGCAAGATTGATGTTTCGTTGCACGCGTCTGGCTTTGGCCAACTGTGCAGATCCGACACCTTTGTTTGCGATAAAGTCTTCGATCTTTTTAACTCGTTTTTCAAGTTGCTCTTTTGCTTGCTTAGTTATATCCATTGAATAATTGGTTTAATCCTACTTATTTAATACGGGTACCCAACCGTATTGTTACCAGATATTAAGTATTATGCTGGCGTATAAGGCCAGACTGAGATCCAGTGAAAACTATTTTTAAATAACAAAAGTCAATTATGAAGTTAAACTTAGCGAATTAAAAATTCAGTGCATCAGGCGAATGAAATCACAGGAATGAATTCAACAATATTATCATAGTTGAAATTAGCCTGGCCGAAATAATAACATTAGGGGGTAAAACCAGTGTAAAATGGAATGACAAAGGAAAATTCAGTCATCCACACGAATAATACACCTTTTGAATATTGGGAAAGCATGACTTAACTTAAGTCTGAATTATTCTACATTAACTTGAAGACATTCAGTAAATTATCATTGATTTTCCCTATCTTGTCATACTATGCCCGATACTCGTCAGTCAACAGCAATTATGTTTACCGACATTGTCGGTTACTCAGCCTTCGTGGGTAAAGATGAAACTGTTGCTTACCAGCTAGTTGAAAAGAACTGGCATTTTCAGAAACCCCTTTTAAAAAAACATGGTTGCAAATGGTTAAGGGAGATGGGTGAGAAAGAACAAGTTTCCGAATGGCTCTGGAAGTCATATCAGGACACTGAAGTGGAAATCTATTGGCTCAGGGTAGAACCTACCTTTGAATCCCTAAGAAACAATCCCAGATGGAAGGAAATGCTGGGTAATATTGTATTTCCGGAGTAAACTACAATGAATGTCGGAATGCTTATTTATATTTTTATTTCCCGTTAAATTTCAGGATTAAACTTAAAAATAAGTGAAAGAAAATGAATATAAATTTTATGGTATATCAAATGAAAAAGACATATGTATTCCTGATCCTTACAGTTCTACTCACGGCGCTTTTTTCATGTAACCCATCATTTAAAAGTGATCTGCCTGATAAAATTTCACGTATGTGGATCGGTCCTGAATATTGGGCCAACAGACTGCAGGACTGGGAACTCAGGAATGGCAAAATTGTCTGTGTTGAAAGTTCCGCAACTAAGCCTATGCGTACGGTTCATCTTCTTCCCCTTTACGTTGGAAAAATCAACGAGGCCTTTGCGACTAGTGTCACACTGGGTGTCGCCAGTGGCAACAAAGAACTGTCAACAGATACCTGGGGCGGTTTTCTGATCGGTGCAGGGCTTGGAGAAATTGATCACCGTGGAGCTGCACTCATACACCATGGTCCAGGGAATGGCGGTGGAATTATTGCAGGGATCAACGGACAAGGAAAGTTGATCTTTCAGGATATGACCCGGGAAGGATACCCTCAGTTGCCCTTTGAAGTAATTTCTGAAAAAGCTGTGCCACTCGATAAAAATAGTGAGCTATTATTTGAATTGAGCTATCTACCTGTAGGTGACCAAGGTGAACTGATCTTAAGGGTCTCAGATAAAATCAGCAACGCTGTTGGGAAAATCAGGATGTCGGATGTTGCATCAGAAATGCTGACAGGAAATGTCGCCCTGGTGTCCCATCCGGGAAATGAAAATGACAAAGCCAGTTACTGGTTCAAGGATTGGAAAGTATCAGGACCAAGAATATCTAAAAATCCGAATGAATTTTTTGGTCCGGTGCTATCCTGTTATTACACTCTGAGTGAGAAAATATTAAAACTAACTGCACAATTTCCGGTTCTTGGTGACGATGATCCGACTTCCGTTTTTCTTGAAACATGGCGTGATGAGAAATCATCCTGGGAGAATATTGCTGAAAGCCAAATTGAAAAGCCTTCGTACACTGCGCTCTTCAGAATCAAGAACTGGGATGATACAAAAGATACCCGATACCGGGTCATGTATAAAGGCGCATTGCATCAAGGTGAATTACAGGAATCATATTTCGAAGGCATAATACGCCGTAATCCGGTAGATAAAAAAACAATAACCGTGGCAGCATTCACAGGCAACCAGAATATCGCTCATCATGCAGACAGCCGGCGACTGAAAGATGCCGGGCAAAATTCATTTGATGTAGGCGTGACCGCAATTGAATCAAAATGGACCGCTAATAATGTCTGGTTTCCACATGAAGATCTGACTGCAAACGTACAAAAACAACAACCTGATCTATTGGTTTTTACAGGGGATCAGATCTATGAAGGCAATCCCACTACAGCTGCATTTAATAACCCATATCCGGATCTCTTGTATAAATGGTATTTATGGTGCTGGGCATACCGGGATCTGACCAGAAATATACCCACCATTTCAATACCGGATGACCATGATGTTTACCAGGGTAATATCTGGGGATGGGGTGGCAGGAAAACTCCCGGTGAACCGCCCGTTGAAGGCAGATGGGACCCGAGATACAACCAGGGCGGCTACTGGATGCCCGTGGACTGGATCAAGATGGTGGAACGTACTCAGACCGCTCATCTTCCTGACTCATATGATCCAACCCCGGTAGAACAAGGTATCGGTGTTTATTATACCCAGTTAAAATGGGGTGGTATCAGTTTTGCGATCCTCGAAGACCGGAAATTCAAAACACCTATGCCATATATAGAACGGATTGCTGAAAAAGTGGATAGCCTGAGGACTGTTCATGGTGAAGGATTCGCTCCCCGCCGGACGCACATTCCGGAGGGCCAGATACTGGGTGACCGACAGCTTGATTTTATAAAAGACTGGGTATGTGACTGGGAAAATGTTTATATGAAGGCCACGATAAGTCAGACCATCTTCTCATCGACCCATACAGGAGGCAATATTAATCCAGGCAAACCAGCAAAAGACCATGACTCCAATGGCTGGCCCCAGTCAGGACGTAACCAGGCGCTGGACGAGTTAAGGAAAGGATTTGCCTTTTTGATCGGAGGTGATCAGCACCTGGCAACAGTAATTCACCATGGGATCGATGAATTTAATGATGCGGGTTATTCATTTTGCGTTCCATCAATTGCTAATTTCTGGACCCGCTCCTGGATCCCGGAAGAGCCCGGCATCAACAGGAATCCTGCATTACCAGAATATACAGGAGAGTTTTTCGATGCATTTGGGAACAGGATCAATATTTATGCGGTTGCCAACCCGAAATCGCATCTGGATCTGACAGATCAGGAAATGGCACGAGGAAGAACTGAATTATACCGGAAAGCCTCAGGATACGGTATCATTAAGTTTGATAAATCAAACCGGTCCATCACCATGGAATGTTGGCCCCGTTATGCTGATCCTAATGATCCCTCGACAGGTGAACAGTATCCGGGTTGGCCGGTAACCATTCATCAGTTGGATAATTACGGCAGAAAAGCTGAATATCATTTGCCTGAACTTATAATTCAAGGAATTGAAAATCCGGTTATTCAGGTGTCAAATCAGGAAACGGGGGAGCTGGTCTATTCGATCCGGATCTCCACGTCCAACTTCAAACCTAAAGTCTTTGAAAAAGGTAAGTACGAGGTAAACATTATGAATCCTGAAGACGGCCAAAATCAAGTTATCGACAACCTTGATCCGGTTTTACCAGATGACAACAAAACCCTGACCGTAAGCTTTTAATTTTTATCAAATGTTGTGAAACAGATGAATACCCCACTTGATAGGCCCCTTTAAATAACTGTTCCTGGATGGGTGGCGCAACCCGATATTCGTATGGGTATTTTTTAAACGAACTCATAGATTCGCTTTAATATTCATGAAATAAAAGCTATATCCCAATAAAGCTAATACTATAAACAAATTTCAACCTGTAGTAAATCCACAGTCTGGAAATATGAGCAAAATCTAATTTAAATTGATTTACTTAATGGCAATCATGTAACTTTGTGACATAAAATGATAAATTTGAAAGAATTTCCTTTCATCACTTTTAATAATAGTTACAATTTTAAATGATCGTCAATGATTCATTTATGCAGGTTTAGTATTTCTAGCGCTATCAACTGGTTAGTAGTTCTTTTTCTATTTTTAACCATTCTTTCATGTACGGACGACGACCAAAAACCGGATACCCTGTTTACTTTAATTTCCTCAGAAGAATCAGGAATTACCTTCTCAAATAATGTCAAAGAATCTGCCAGCCTGAATTATAATAATTTTTTATACCTGATTAACGGAGGCGGTGTTGGTATTGGCGATTTCAACAATGATGGTCTGGAAGATATTTATTTCAGCTGCAATATGGAATCAAACAAATTATATATTAACCGGGGTAATTTTGAATTTGAAGACGTTACTGTTCAAGCTGGAGTAGAAGCAGCAGAAGGTTTCAAATCAGGTGCTACTATTGTAGATATAAATGGTGATGGCTTTGATGATATCTATCTCTGCAAGTCCGCCTGGACTAACAATAAAAATATAACACGCAACCAGTTTTTTATAAACAATGGGGATTTAACTTTTACGGAATCTGCAGAAATCTATGGTCTCGATGACAATGGATATGCAACAGATGCCGTATTTTTTGACTATGATTTGGATCAGGATTTAGATCTGTTTATTATCAATACACCAATAGATTTTCGCTTTACCAACATAGCGCTGGTACTCGAAAGTATTTATAAAGATGACAGAACACTGACCTTTGGAGGTAACGACAAACTGTACAGAAATGATGGTTCGAAATTTACCGATGTATCGGAAAAGGCAGGTATTTTACGAGATGTAGGCTTCGGATTAAGCGTTTCTATCGGCGATATCAATAACGATGGATTCCCTGATATATATGTAGCTAATGATTTTATCAGTCCTGACTATCTCTATATTAATACCGGCAAAGGCACCTTCCTGGAAAAGAGTGATGAGTATTTTAAACATATTACATGGTCCAGTATGGGTTCTGAGATTGGGGATATTAATAATGATGGATACCTGGACTTGTTTACATTGGACATGAGGTTTACCGATTATGAATCGATCCAGAGAAATATATATACGGTAAACAGGGAGCAATTTAACATCAGATCAAAAAATGGATATCACAGGCAGTATATGATGAATACGCTTCAACTCAACAATGGAATAGTGAATGGGAAACAAACTTTTAGTGAGATCGCACAGTTGGCCGGAATGCCAGCGACAAACTGGAGTTGGTCGGTGCTGATGGCTGACTTTAACAATAGTGGGTTCAAAGATCTACACATTACCAATGGTATTCAGCGTAATGTCCTGGATCGCGACGGTCAGAAAGCCTACTGGAATATGTTGCAACAAACCAAGGGTAAACCAACAGAAATGCAATTTCAACAAGTCATTAAGAAGTTTCCGGTAGACAGTGTCACCAATTATGGTTTTATAAACAATGGTGACCTCACATTTTCCGATGTATCCGAGGAATGGGGAGTAAATCATCCAAGCAATTCTAACGGTGTTGCTTATGCAGACCTTGATAATGACGGCGACCTTGACCTGGTATTGAACAATGTAAACGAAGAAGCCTATTTGTATGAAAATAATTCAAATTCAGGTAATTTCATTCAATTCCAGTTATTTGGGCCAAAAGGCAATGCTTCGGGTATCGGGGCTAGAATAAAGATATCCTATGATAATGTAACTCAAATACATGAGCACCAGAAATCACGGGGATATTTATCATCATCAACGGATATAATTCACTTTGGATTAGACAGTGCAGAGATCATAGATGAGATCCTAATAACCTGGCCATATGGTGTCAGCCAGCGAATGGAGGACATCAAATCGAATCAACGTCTAGAAATAAACTTTACAGATGCCACTGCTTTGAATAATATTGAAGAAACTCGAGCGCCTTATTTTTCAGAAAATAATAGCCTTATAAAGGATCCTTTTATTCATAATGAGATTGAATTTGATGATTATTCAAAACAACCTTTGCTTCCTCATAAATACTCCCAAGATGGCCCTGCTTTGTGTTATGCTGATATCAATAATGACGGCTTAATAGATTTTTATGCAGGAGGAGCGAAAGATCAGTCCGGTAAGATTTTTATACAAGATCAAAATAAAAAATTCATTTCAATTCTAATAGATGATTTTGTAAAAGACAGAATCTATGAAGACAATAACGCAATTTTCTTTGATTCAAATGGCGATGGATTTCAGGATCTTTTCGTAAGTAGCGGGTCGTATGAATTGAAAGAAGGTTCTGCTGATTTTTTAAACCGTTTATATCTTAATAATGCCGGATTAAATTTTGAAAGAAGCTATAAGATTCCAGAGATGTTTTCAAGTTCAAAAGCCTTGGCATCAGGAGATATCGACAATGATGGAGATGTGGACTTATTTATCGGCGGATATGTGATTCCTGGTAAATACCCATTTACATCTGATTGTCAATTGTTGATAAATGATAGAGGGATTTTTAAAAATGAAATTAAATCTTTTGCCTCTTCTGAGTTGATTAATCCCGGATTGATCACAGATGCAGAATTTGTAGACATTGACGGGGATGATGATCTTGACTTAATAGTATCCGGTGAATGGATGCCTATTACAATATTTGAAAATGAAGAAGGAAAATATATTAAACTTTCTGAAGGTAATGGTCTTGATAAATCGAATGGATGGTGGAAGGATATTGTAGCCAGTGATATAGACTCCGATGGAGATATCGATATCATCGCTGGAAATTTGGGATTAAATTTTAGATATAAAGCTTCGGAAGATAATCCTTTTCATTTATTTGCGGGCGATTTTGATAATAACAATACTTACGAAGCGATATTGGCAACACGCAAAGGCTCGAAATACTATCCTGTTCGGGGAATCGAAAGTCTGACAACCCAAATACCGTATATCGGGAAAAAATTTAATTCATTTAAGGCTTTTGCAGAAGCTGACTTACGTGATATTTTAGGAAGTAATTTTGAAGCATTTCCCCATTATCTAACACACACATTCGAGAGTTCCATTTTTATTAATAATGGGCAAAATATCTTTGAACGTCATGCTCTTCCAAATCATGCTCAGATTTCCGTTGCAAATAGTATCCTCGTCAAAGATCTGGACAATAATGGCAGATTAGATATAATTATTGCCGGTAACCAATACGGGATGGAAGTAGAAACGGCCCCACTGGACGCAGGAATTTCTTGTGTACTCCTGCAAGATAAATATGGATCATTTAACCGGATACCTCCGCAAGAAAGCGGATTGATGTTGGATCGGAATGTTAAACGAACCATTTTAATTGATGACATATTGATTGTTGGCAACAATAATGATACTATTCAGACTTATACTTTTAATAAGTTTGAATAAAAATGACTTAGTTGCCTAAGATGACTTCCCTTTTTCAGATTTTTGAATATATTTTGGGAATTGGATTCCAGAATGTGCTGAAGACTAACATTCAAGAGATTAGCGAATAATTTACTGGCAGCTGGTCACTGGTCGGATTTTGAGGAACTAAGTGACGAAATTCATAAGGGCCTCTGCATGTTATATGTGTTAACGAAAAAGGTGGTCGTATGGTGGCCTATTCCTGTTTTTCCGGGACATAACCATCCGATAAAGTCATCATGAAAGCTACAACAGCAGCCTCTTCCCTTTCTGTTAGACCAAGGTTACCAAGCTCAAGCGTATTAACATTTTCCGCTACTTCCGGCTCGGGCCAGTCCTCAACATCCCTGGCATTGTAAAAATGTACTACTTCCTGTAATGATTTGAAGACACCATTGTGCATGAAGGCTTTGGTGAATCCTTCACTGTTCGCCCTACCTACATTTCGTAGGGTTGGCACTTTATGTTTACCGTAATTTTCTGCTGCCATTTCTGCCCACTCAGGTCGCGTTTCAAGAAATCCTCCGAGGCCCTTGTCTATCCAGGCTGCACCTTCCGGATTAATTTGTGTACCATCCTCCAGGTAAACGGCATCCATATTATAGAAAGGGTTTTCTGGATTTCTGGGAACGCCAAGGTTATCATAGGTAAAATCAGTAAATAAAGGTTCAGGATGACATTCACTGCACAAGGCTTTGCCAATGAATAAATCATAACCCAGGTCTTCTTCTTCTGTAAATTTAGAATCACCTGCCATAACCATATCATACTTGGAGGAAAACTGGTTTACTTCAGCGGAACCTTCATAAGCAGCAATAGCCAATCCAATCCTGTCGAAATTTTTTTCCACATCCAAAGGTGTTTCAAAACTTATAGGCTCTTCCCAAACCTCTTTCCATAATTTTGAATATTCTGATTTGTCCACCTGCACCAGAACGGCTTCTTTACTTGCATTGTTCTGCTCGACAGGATTCAGGAATGGTGCAAGTGCCTGATCAGCTGCAGGATTATCAAGGAGTTCACCAGTAGCCCTGCCGTCCCAGAAATTACCGCCAACGAATAATCCTTCCTCTTCATCATAAAATAATACCGGGCTTAAAGTAGCATAGGCGGCACTGGGCGGTTTCCTGTTACCAAATCGCTGTTCAACAGCACCAGGGTATACTCCACCGTGTTTGTTAATTTCGACATCAGGTCCCGTGAATCCAACCTCCGGAATATGACAGTCTGCACAGGACATGTTGTCCGGTGAGGCAATCTTATCGAAGAAGAGTTTCTTCCCCAACGCTTCCAGCGGGGTAAGATCAAAATCTGGTGCACTTACTTTAGCAGATTCTAAACCCACCTCGCTAGATGGAAAGAACTTGCTACCGGAATTAAATAAGCTTCCTGTTATAATTATGAATGCAAAGAGTAAAATGATCTTTGACATTTTTTCAGAGTAGAGTTTATATGTGAAAAAGATATATCAAATCTGAAATATAAATCTCTTTGAAACATATATAAAATTACATTTTAATACGGTTTTAAATAATTAATATCTGCTAAATTTTAATCAGATATCTCCTTTTGAATTGTCTCCTGAAAAGATAAAATGGATTGACTATGAAGAGATAATTAAGATAACTCAGAATAGAATTATTGAATATTGGTGTATATACCGTAAATTCGGGTATTTCTTTTACTATATAAACAATACTTAAGCACAACATATTATATTGAAATTCATATATGATACATCACATATTTATCCTCATACAAAAAATCCTAAACCTCCTGCTTTTAACCATCCTTCTTATTACGGGTTTCTTATTTGGCTGTGACCAAAAGCAGGATAAATCAGCAAAAACTGTAAATTCAGAAAGCCCAAATATCATTTTTGTCTTGACTGATGATCACAGATTTGATGCAATGGGTTTTATGGATCACCCTTTTTTGGA
Organism: Cyclobacteriaceae bacterium; assembly: GCA_024644875.1. Classification (GTDB taxonomy): domain Bacteria; phylum Bacteroidota; class Bacteroidia; order Cytophagales; family Cyclobacteriaceae; genus JAGTVG01. Next base: position 2,925 of record JAHEGY010000111.1, on the reverse strand, counting down.
AACGCCCTATATGGATAAGATGGCCCGGGAAGGCATCCATTTTAGTCGTGCCCTTGTTACAACTTCATTATGTTCCCCAAGCCGTGCTTCTATTTTATCAGGAATGTACGCACATAACCATGGTGTAGTAAATAATTACAATCCGGTGGACTCAACACTAAAATTCTTCCCTGAATACCTGCAAGAGGCAGGATACAATACTGCTTTTATAGGAAAATGGCATATGGGTGGTGAAATTGACAATCCACAAAGAGGATTTGACTACTGGTTAAGCTTTAAAGGGCAGGGAACTTATTGGGCTGATGGACATGGTACGAGCAGGGTTGTTCCTCAAACAAGTATGGATGGTTATAATGTCAATGGGAAAAGAATTCCCCAGAAAGGATACATAACGGATGAGTTGACTGATTTTGCAATGAATTGGTTGAAGGAATATGTCGATGATAGACCGTTTATGCTTTACTTGTCCCATAAGGCAGTCCATTCAGATTTTGTGGCTGCGGATCGACACTTGGGTAGATATAAAGCAACACAATTAATCCTTCCACGAACCTACAAGATTGAAGAAGGTAAACCCATGTGGTTAACCAATCAAAGGAATAGCCGGCATGGAGCAGAATTTGGCTATAACCTGGCTGATTTTGATCTTAATAAATATTATAGACGATATTGTGAATCACTCCTGGCCGTTGATGAGAATCTGGGCAGGATAATGGATTGGGTTGAAAAAAGTGATGAGGCTGAAAATACTATTGTAATATATATGGGTGATAATGGTTTTCAGTTCGGAGAGCATGGCCTTATTGACAAACGGACTGCCTATGAAGCTTCAATAAAAGTCCCATTGCTTATTTGGAATCCCGGAAAAAATGCTAAAAACAAAATAATTAAGGAGGTTATTGCCAATATTGATATCGCTCCAACAATCCTTGATATGGCAGGAATCCAAATTCCCGGGAACATGGATGGCAGGAGTTTCAAACCATTAATAAATGGTGAAGATGTCGATTGGCGCAAGGAGTTGCTTTATGAATATTACTGGGAGCGCAACTATCCATATACACCTACCACCCATGCCTTGCTGACAGACCGGTATAAGTTTATCCGGTACCAAGGAATATGGGATCTGGACGAATTTTATGATATGCAAGAAGATCCGGATGAAACCAGGAATCTGATAAATGATGAAAGCTATCAGAAACTGATTGAGCAACACAGATTCAGGATATTTGAATTATTAAGGAAATCAAATGGGAATACAATTCCACTACTGCCTGACAAAGGAAAAACCTTCATATTTAGAAATCCTGAAAAATCGAAACCCGCTCAGTTCCCGGAATCATTTTATCAATAATAACAGGCACTCTTCCCAAAATTATTAAACTTCAGGGCTTCGTCGTATTAAATCCTGCATGCTCCACTAAAACAAAAAGGCCAGCAAATGTTGATTTTTTTTACTTAATCTCATTATTATAATCAACTCCATAATCTATCCCAGGAGCGTATCTCATCCCATTCCGGGGTCGGAGCAAACAGTTTTTCACCATCAATGAGGTATTTCTTGACGACTTCCTCATTCAGTTCAACGCCAATGCCTGGTTTTTCAGGAACTTTTACATATCCGTCTTCGACAATAGGTCCATCAATGCCAGTAACCAAATTTTCCCAGTCCTCATTATCCACCGCATGATGCTCCAGCCACATGAAATTTTCGGTGGCGGCAGCACTATGAACAGCTCCCAGGAACGAAACAGGACCTGCGGCATGGTGATGCATAAAACCAACCCCATGTTTTGTGGCAAAGTCACCTATCCGCTTGGTTTCAAGGATACCTCCGGCTGTGTTTGGATCCGGATGGACTATATCTACTGATCTGGTTTGTATTAGCTCCTCAAATCCTCCCTCCAGGCGATAGATGTCCTCTCCGGTTTGAGTGGGGGTGGTTGATGATTGCGTGATCTCTTTCCACTGTTTTGTCAACTGCCAGGGAATGATATCTTCAATGTAAGCTAAATTATATGGTTCCGTGGCTCTGGCGATTTTAATTGCTTCGTTGACATCAAAGTGACCCCAATGGTCGGTGCCCATAGGGATATCGTAGCCAATTGTTTCACGCATTATATGGAGGTATTCCATTAACTTTTCCATTCCCTTATCGGTGATCTGTACGCGCGTGAAAGGGTGCTCAGTGTTTCTGTAAGATTTGTAATCGTATCGATATGGATTATACGGAGCTTCTGGATTGTTTATAAGTGCTCCGGGAATATCTTTTATCAGGTTTATCCCGATATCCATTTTCAGAGCGGTATAACCCTGATCAATACGTCTCTGCATCCTGGCTGCATATTCATGGGGATCTTTTGATACGTCGGTGTCGCAATAAACCCGAACACGATCACGGTATTTACCCCCCAACATCTGATAAACGGGTACTCCATAAGCTTTTCCTGCAAGATCCCATAACGCCATTTCCACGCCAGATACACCTCCGCCCTGCCGAGCGTGATGACCAAATTGCTTAATGATACCAAACAGTCTTTCCACATTACAGGGATTTTCTCCCAGAATCCGACTTTTTAAAAACAGTGCATATTCCTTGGCTGCACCATCGCGGACATCCCCATGTCCTACTATCCCCTGGTTGGTATAAATCCGTACAATGGGTGTACGAAAGGCAACTCCCTTTCCAATTTCCGCAATGCGCATATCGGTAATTTTCAGATCCGTCGGGCTGGAATTTTTATTTACATTCTGAGAAGCATAGGCCACCTGTGTAGCGGTAGTAGCAGTAGTGAGACCGGCAAGGCTCAAGCCTCCCAGACCAGCTTTCTTCAAGAATGATCTGCGATTATTGGTTTGTTGTTCTTTTTCTTCCTTCAGGGTATTCTTGAAAATTTGCTGGAGTTTTTTGTTTTTGTATTCCAT
>JAHEGY010000110.1 GCA_024644875.1 Cyclobacteriaceae bacterium | reverse complement strand
CGGTTTTCTTTTATAGCATGTACAAAAAGACGACAAACTAGGTTCAACATACTTTAATTTCATCCTTCTTTGGAAGAATGATTACAGGCTTTTGATAATATCTTTCCGGCAGCTATCGCTTTATCTTTTGTGATATAAAGGATTTTTAGTCAATACTTAAGGGGCATAGCCCTTATAATGAATGGATTATTTGGCAATTAGCATGTTTGCGTTTCCGTTATAAACTTTCTTAAGTACCACATCAGGAAGATCTAGGCCATATAGAGGCCAGTGGTAGCTGAATCTGTCGTGATCGTAAAAATGTTCATCAGCAGTTTCCAGGATCCGGAATGTGGTCCGGTACATGTTCAAGTCAATTCCCATATCGGTACCATAAACTATCCTGTCCTGGTATTTAATAAAAAATGCGTTGGTAGCTTTGGGAATGGGGGAGAACTCTCCGAACCTGGCCCCGATGTCAATATGGAAATTCGGGTATTTATCCAGGAAACCACCTACAATAGACAGATCATAACAACAATTCGCCAGATGGCAGGCTATAAAGGTAGTATTAGGATTTTTTTTAAGTGTATTTTCCAGTATGACCATAAGACCCTCATGATCTATGATGCCCTCTTTATTGTCGAGCCTCCATTTATAGGCATTCATCAAACCGTCATTGGTCTCGTCCATTTTTTCAAACATCCATTTAGGTTCTGCTATGTGAATATTCACAGGGAGATTGAGTTCGGCACATTTTGAGAATAGTGGAATCATGCGGTCATCATCAGAATGCATTCCCCATGCGGAAGGTTTGCAGTAAAATAATCCTTTGCCTTTATCACCCAATTCACCTACGCCTTTAGCTCCAGCCCTATAGCATCTTTCAAGCTCTTTTACAGCATTTTCAGGAAAACCGGGATCATTATATCCTGTATAGTCGAATCCACACCAAAGGTCAAACCGGTCCTTATATTTTGAAAATGCCTGGACCAGGGAATCAAATTCCGCTCCGTATGCCATGGTCATTATTATACTTTTCTGTATACCGGCTGCGTCCATATTTTCTATCCAACGATCAAGATCTTCAGCAGATTCTGCATAAGGATGGCTATGCATGTCGATCACCGGATAGGCTGCCTTATCAACGGTGGTAGCGGGGACATTATATATACTTACCGGCCGGTAATCATTCAGGAGTATCCTGCCAGGATCTTCCTGTGCAATGGCTAAAAAAGAAAAAAGGAATAGTGAAAAAGTTAATGCAGTTTTCATATCGATAAAAATTTCAGATAAGATAAAAGGATATTTATTAATAGTAAAATGATTCAATCCAATTTTATGTATTTTAGTAATATTCCATCAGTATCATGCGGGATGTTTTTGTGCAATGGTGAGGTATTCGAGCTATGTTTACGGGATAATCCGTTCTTAATGTAAAGTATGTGGTGGATGTTTTATCTAAGCCAATATGGATATCCCCACTCGAATTATTTTGTTTGAAGCCTTGAGTTATCAGATGGATGATCTGTGGTGTTAATATATAAATAATTTATAATCTAAAACCTATGATAAATACAGTAATTTTTGATATGGATGGTGTACTGATAAATAGTGAGCCGGTACACCAAAGGCACGAGCGGGAAATGTATGAAGAATTGGGGCTCGAGTTAACATTTGAGGAGCAACAATCCTTTGTAGGAATGTCGGCCATGGATTCATGGAGGTTAGTTATAGAAAAGTATAATCTTAAAGAAACACCCCAGGAACTTTTATTGCGTGGAAGGGGGAAATACCTGAGAGTGCTTGAAGAAACAGATGAAGTAAAAATGATGGAAGGTGCCAGGGAATTGATCGATCGACTTGAAAATAGTGGGTTTCATCTTTTATTGGCTTCATCAGCAACTACCCCGACAATCAGTGCCGTCTTGAAGAAGTTTGATCTTTTAAAGACCTTTCCGTTGTTTATTGGAGGCGATATGGTGCACAATTCAAAGCCAAATCCTGAAATTTTCCTTAATATTGCCGAAATTGCCCAGGTTGAACCATCCAAATGCGTGGTTATTGAAGATGCTGAACATGGTGTAACTGCCGCAAATAAGGCAGGCATGAAATCTATAGGATTTCAAAATCATCATTCCGGTAAGCAGAATCTATTTCATGCCGGAGCTGTTGTAGATGATCTCGATCAGGTCACTATCGAACTTTTAAAAAGTCTTTAACTTAAAAAGGGATTTCTTAAACAAATATTTAATCATGCTTAATTATTTAAAGTTCTTTTTAATACTATTTTGGAGCATAATACTTATTGACACTCATGCCCAGGAAGAGGACATAAGGATTATATTCCGGGCGGATGACATTGGATCATCGCATACCGCAAATCTTGCCTGCATCGATGCATATAAAAACGGCGTTGCCCGGTCTGTGGAGATTATGGTGCCATGCCCCTGGTTTCTCGAAGCCGTTAAGATGTTAAAGGAGCTCCCGGGATATGACGTAGGAATACATCTGACCATGACTAGCGAATGGGAAAATATCAAATGGGGACCTTTAACCCATGCGCCCAGTCTCACTGATGCGGATGGATATTTTTTCCCCACATACTGGCCCAATGACCAGTTCCCGCCGGAAAGAACATTTACTGGTAATGATTGGAATATAATAGAAGTGGAACAGGAGCTCAGGGCACAGATAGAAATGGCCATGAAACATTTGGCTGGTCGAATATCCCATATGGGTATTCATATGGGTGGTACAAGTGCCGATCCGAGAATTGCGGAATTGCATGAAAGATTAGGTAAAGAATATGGATTGGTGACCAGTTTAGAACCATATAATGTAAAGTTTTTTAATGGCTTTAAAGGAGCAAGGCTTGGTGAGGAGATGATCATCAATCTGGTTCAGGCACTTGAAGAAGTGGGCCCTGGAAATTATCTCTTTATAGAGCATCCTGGTTACGATACCAGTGAAATGCAGGCTATAGGTCATGATGGATACTATGATGTAGCCGAAAACAGGGAAGGGGTGACAAAGGCCTGGACGGATCCAAGAGTTATGGAGGTGATTGAGAGAAGGGGGATACAATTAATAAGTTATGCGGACCTTATACAATAGCTAATGATAAAGAATGCTTTTAGGATTTTTTTCTTTCTGGTTTTAGGATGGCTGGGATCCTGTCAATCGGTAACCGTGGATCTCGTAATTCGCAATGGCACTATAGTTGACGGTACCGGTAAGCCATCTTATTCCGGTGATATCGCCATCCATGCTGATACACTATATGATATCGGCACATTGAAAGGTATTAAGGGGGCGCAGGAAATTGATGTTAACGGAATGGTAGTTGCCCCGGGATTCATTAATATGCTAAGCTGGGCAAACGAATCATTAATTGCAGATGGCCGTTCGCAAAGCGATATACGCCAGGGAGTTACCCTGGAAGTTCTCGGTGAGGGTTTTTCAATGGGTCCCTTGAATGATGAGCTTAAAAGGATTATGAAAGAAGAACAGGGTGATATAGTTTTTGATGTTTCATGGACCACACTTGGAGAGTATCTGGAATTTCTGACCGGAAAAGGGGTATCTCCAAATGTAGCCTCTTTCGTTGGTAATGCCACGTTGAGACAATATACGATGGGATATGAGAGCCGGGAACCTTCTGAGACCGAGATGTCCATAATGAAATCCCTGCTGAGGGAAGCCATGGAAGAAGGTGCCGTAGGATTATCGTCTGCTTTGATCTATGTACCCAGCGGGCATGCTCAAACCGATGAACTGATAGAATTAGCTTCAGTAGTATCAGAATATGATGGGCTGTATATTTCTCATATCAGAGGCGAAGAGCATGACCTGTTGATTGCGGTAGATGAACTAATAAAAACTACCAGGGAAGCTGATGTCAGGTCTGAAATATATCATTTCAAGGCTTCAGGTACTGAAAACTGGCATCTGTTGGATTCGGCGATATTGATGATAGAGCAAGCCAGGTCAGAAGGGTTGGAAATAACAACTGATATGTATACTTATAATGCCAGCAGTACTGGTTTGAATATAGGTTTACCTTCCTGGGCGAGGGAGGGCGGACATGATGCTACGATGAATTTTATAAGGAAACCAGTTACGCGTAAGCGTATGATACAGGAAACCAAGTTTCATGTAACTCCGGATAAGATCCTCCTGGTAGGATTCCGGAATCCGGAATTGCGCAAATATCTTGGTTGGACGCTGGAAGAGGTTATGGAAGAAAGAGGAACATCTTCTTCAGAAACAGCTATTGATCTTATTTATGAAGATGACTCCCGGATACAGGTGGTATATTTCTCAATGTCCGAGGAAAACATAAAGAAAAAGATAGCGCTCCCATGGATGAGCATTTGCTCGGATGCCGGATCTTATGCCACTGAGGGCGTATTCCTTAAACAAAGTACCCATCCAAGAGCGTATGGTTCCTTCGCCAGGGTCCTAGGAAAATTTGTCAGGGATGAGGGTGTGATCAGCCTTGAGGAAGGGATATACAAAATGACGGGATTGCCGGCGGCTAACCTTAAAATAAAGAAAAGAGGTTTGCTCAAAACAGGATATTATGCAGATGTGGTCGTGTTTGATCCCTTTACTATTCGCGATCACGCAACTTTTAAGGATCCACATCAGTATGCCACAGGCGTTCAGCATGTTTGGGTCAATGGTGAACAAGTTTTAAAAGCTGGAGATCATACTGGTGCCCTGCCCGGGCGGGTAGTTCATGGACCGGGATATATAGAATAATTCTGGCAATTCAGAAACCAGCTCCTGTCCTCAATTTCTGTTCCTGTATACCCTATACTTTAAATAGGGTATCTGATTTCTTTTAAATGCCAATAATTGACCAGTAGTAGTTCAGGGTTATCCATACATTTTTAACTGAAATATGTTACTTTTACGCAACTTTTGGAATATCAATCATTTTTTAGCTTGAGAAGCATTTAAAGATCTTTAATATTAAATGAACAATCATGAGAAAATTATATGCAATTGCACTTTTCGGGGCAATTCTTTTTACGTCCTGCGAAAATAAAGAAACTATGTCGACGAATCCGTTCCTTAGTGAATACCAGACACCTTTTAAGGTCCCTCCCTTTGATTTGATCGATACGACACATTATGTGCCGGCTTTTAAAAAGGGAATTGAAGAACACGAGGCTGAAATAAATGCTATTGTAAATAATGAAGAGACCCCTACATTTGAAAATACCATTTTAGCGCTGGACAAGTCGGGTGAATTGCTGGGAAAAGTCAGTGCAGTTTTTTTCAGCCTGAACTCCGCTGAAACCAATCCGGCCATGCAAAAAATTTCCAGGGAGATTACCCCGATGATGACTAAACACCGGGATAATATCAGCCTGAATGAGGTATTATTTGAAAAAATTAAGACGGTTTATGAATCCAGGGAAGATCTTAACCTTGATGACCAGCAATTACGTGTCGTCGAGAAATATTATGACGATTTTGTCAGGAATGGTGCGAATTTGAACGAGGCTGATAAGGCAAGTTTGCGGGATTTGAACCAGAAAATTTCTATCAATCAGATTGAGTTCAGGGAAAACCTTCTCGCAGAGACAAACGAAAATTTCAAACTCGTGATTGACAATGAAGCAGATCTGGCCGGATTACCCGAGGGTAGTAAGGCTGCAGCTGCGGAAACGGCCACAAAAGCTGGCCTGGATGGCAAATGGGTATTTACACTGCAAAAACCGAGTATGTTGCCCTTTCTCCAGTATGCGGATAAACGGGAATTAAGGAAAGAATTATATACCGGCTACTTTATGCGGGGGAATAATGATGATAAGTTTGATAACAAGGAAGCCATTATGGATATCCTGAAGCTCAGAGCGGAGCGGGCAGAGCTGCTGGGATATAAAGACCATGCTGATTATGTAATCAGTAATAATATGGCACAGACTTCAGATAAGGTCTATGAATTTCTGAATGGAATTATGGAGCCTGCGTTAAAAGTTGCCGCCGGGGACAGGGATGATATGCAGGCGATTATTGATCGTGAAGGTGGTGACTTCAAACTTGACCTTTGGGATTGGTGGTATTATGCTGAGAAACTAAAAAAAGAGAAATATGACATTGATGAGTCGGAACTAAAGCCTTACTTCGTTCTTGAAAATGTCCGGGATGGCATGTTTTACGTGGCCAATAGATTGTATGGCATTACAATCACACAATTGGAGGATATGCCTGTATATAACGAAGAAGTACAGGTATTTGAAGTAGCAGATAAAGACGGCAATCATTTGGCGGTATTATATATGGACTTCCATCCAAGGCCCGGGAAAAGAGTGGGAGCATGGTGTGGCCGTTTCCGTGGGCAAACATACAAGGATGGAGAAAAAATTTATCCGATTGTAACAATGGTTATGAATTTTACCCGACCTGTAGGAGATCATCCTGCATTGTTAACATGGGATGAAGTAAATACCATGTTTCATGAATTTGGACATGCACTGCACGGTTTCTTTGCTGATGGGAAATACGATCGTACAGCCGGACGAATACCAAGAGATATGGTTGAATTGCCTTCACAGGTAATGGAAAACTGGACTGGCCAGCCTGAAGTTCTTGAAGTATACGCACGACATTATGAGACCGATGAGGTGATTCCACAGGACCTTGTGATCCGATTGCAGAATAGTATGAAATTTAACGAAGCATTTAACACTGTGGAATATATCGCCGCCTCCATTCTGGACCTAGACTGGCATACGGTGGGTGGAAAAACCGACCTCGATGTACTCACTTTTGAGCGCCAGTCAATGGAGAATATTAACCTGATGAAGGAGATAATCCCACGTTACAGGACAACTTACTTCAATCATATTGTTGGTGGATATGCTGCAGGGTATTATGTATACCTATGGGCTGCTGTACTTGATTCAGATACTTTCCAGGCATTTGTTGATTCCGGTGATATATTTAACCAGGAGATTGCTGAAAGTTTCCGGGAAAATATACTCGAACAAGGAGGTTCAGATGAGGGGATGGTTCAATACATAAAATTCCGGGGCCAGGAGCCTTCGATTGATCCCCTATTGAAGAAAAGAGGACTGAAGTAGATACTTTCAATTGTTATATAATATAATCCTGCTTTATCTTTTGTGATCTAAAAAAATTGAATTTAGCATAAAAGTCCTGTTATTTACTTTGAATAAAGTAATGCATTGCACTTTTTTGCGTTTTAAGGATCGTAAAGAGAAATGCATATGCGGATCTTAAAATGGGTTTCAATAACATTCCTGATTTTAGTTATTATTGCTTACTTTATAGGTGGGTATATAGCCCGTTATCTTGTAAAACATGGATTGGAATATATTGAGCCAGAACTTGCCAGTCAAGGAATTGTACTGAAACATTTTCATTACGGAGATGTACAAATGCGATCACCAAATAGTTTTTCTATCAAAAATGTTGACATTGAATTTGATCTTGAAAGGGAGTTTTATGGTAAGAAATCTTTCAGTGCTGAGTTCAATTCGGGTATTGTAGTCGTAAGGCTTTCCAATTTCAGAGATCCGACCTTGAAGTTTTCATTACGCGATTTCAACCTATATATTCAACCCAATGAAGAAAACCCCAACAGGCCTTTTGGTAAATTTGAAAATGCATCCTGGAGTGGAGAAGCTCCTTTGCGAATATATAATGCCAGGGAATCGGGAGAATTAATCCTGGAGAAATTGAATACATTATTTAATAACAACAGTATCCCTGATGAAATTGATTTTAAAGGAGATGCTATATTAAATCTTGATGGGCAGGATATCAGGATAAGAATGTATACCGAAACAAATGACGGCAGGACTTTCCTTTTCTTTGATAAAGATGACCTTCTTGCGGCTGCGGATAATTTTGAGAATTTCAATCTGTCGGAGGAAGAGGCTCTGTTGCTATCTCAATATCCCGCCAGGACTTTGCATATTTTAAAGATCACACGAGATGCGCAAAGGATTAGTGAAAAAGAAAAATCAAGGAACAGTGACTTCCCGGATGATGCTTTTAAACATATTTACTGGAGTTACCATCTGACAAGAACATTTGGGCCTGAATTTAGTATGGAAATAACTGATGCGCATGAAACGATGCCTAATAATACACCTGAACAAAGAAAAATGGACTTTCACAATAATGAATTGGGACGGATCCTTGCCTCAGAATCTTTAAGCGTAGATGATCTACGAAGATACGTAATGAACAGCAAGGATGTGATCAGGTTTCCGGAGGAGGTTCAATAAAATCAATTTTTTGAATTTCAACAGAATTAATTGAGGTTAGATTTAATTTAATTGGTCATCAGGCCATTAATCTGGATTAAATTAAGCTTAGGATTCAAATAGGCTTGAAGAATTTAAATTTTCTGAATATGAATAACAAAAACTTAAAGAAAAACCTGGTTGAGTTATTACGTGGAGGCTCAGCTCATGTAAGTCTTGAAAAGGCATTGGATGATATTAATCCAGAAATGAGAAATTTCAGGGGAACTCCAAATATCCACTCAATTTATGAGGAACTTGAGCATATGCGAATTGCTCAGGAAGATATTTTAAAATATACCTTCGAGCCGGGTTGGAAATCTCCGGAATGGCCGGATGGATATTGGCCGGATGATAATGATTCCATGAACGATGAGCAATGGAAAAACGCGATTAACGGATTTTTTGATGACTTGGAATCTCTGATAGATCTCGTTAATAGCGAAAAGATTGATCTTACTGAAGAAATACCACATGGCGAAGGCAGGACCTACCTGAGACAGATCTTACTTGTTGCTGACCATAATGCATATCATATTGGCAAGATAATAGATATTCGTAAAATACTTGGCGACTGGTAATCACAATACTTATTATTATTCTATATTGCAGGATTCAAAAATAATGTGATTTATGGATATCTTATATTTCTGTCCACTTTGGGGCAGTGAACATATGGAACTGCCAGGATTCTTCAAAAGGGTAATCAATACGGGCTATGATGGTGTTGAAATTGCCATACCATTTGACAAGAAGTTTGAGCTTGAGCTTAGAACCCTGCTGGATAAAACCGGATTGAAACTTATAGGACACCAGCATCTTCCTCCAAAAAATGAAACGGTTGATGAATATATAGAACGTCTGGAAGGGTTTTTAGAATATTTGATATCATTTAATCCGATCTTTATAAATTCACATACCGGCAGGGATTTTTTTAGTTTTGAGGATAATTGCCGGATCATAGAACAGATAAATAAGATAAGTGCTGATGCGGGTGTTAAGATCATTCATGAAACGCATAGGGGCAGGTTTAATTTTTCGACCTATACATCGAATCTATATTTCCGGAAATATCCCGATTTAAAAATTGCGGCCGATCTGTCACATTGGTGTTGTGTATCGGAGAGTTTGCTTGAGGACCAGGAAGAATTCCTGCAGGAAGCTTTTAGACGATCCGAACATATCCATGCCAGGGTTGGATATTCCCAGTCAGCCCAGATAAATCATCCGGGGGCGCCGGAAAACCAAAAGATACTCGAGCGACATTTGTCATGGTGGAAAAGTATAATAGCCATGAGAAGAGAGGAGAACCGTGATTATTTTCCGATTACAACCGAATTCGGTCCTGAACCTTATATGTCCACTTTACCCTTCTCAAAAACTCCAGTTGCTGATCAATGGGAATTGAATCTCTTTATGAAAGAATATTTAAAGAGAAACTTATAGTCTACCCTTCTTTTGCTGTTTCAATTATTTTCTCAACTACACCCGGATCAAGCAATGTTGAAGTATCGCCGAAATTATCGTAATCTCCTGAAGCGATCTTTCTCAATATCCTTCTCATGATCTTTCCTGACCTTGTTTTTGGCAGGCCGGGCACTATCTGTACTTTATCGGGTTTTGCAATGGGCCCTATGATCTGATTGACGGTAATTTTTATCTCATTGGTCAGGTTGGCAACAGTTCTGTCCGTCATATCAGCAATCACAAAAGCATAGATGCCCTGGCCTTTTATTTCATGCGGATATCCCACAACAGCTGATTCAACTACCCTTGGGTGCTCGTTTATTGCATTTTCGACTTCAGCCGTACCCATTCTGTGTCCGGATACATTGATCACATCATCAACCCTTCCTAATATTCTGTAATACCCATCTTCATCTCTTTTTACGCCATCACCGGTAAAGTACAGACCAGGGAACTGTGAAAAATAAGTGTCATGCATTCTTTTATGATCACCATAAGTAGTCCTGAACATTCCTGGCCAAGGATATTTCATGCATAAATTTCCTTCAACGCTATTGCCTCTAAGTACATTGCCTTCATTATCAACAATTATGGGTTGTATCCCAGGAAGCGGCATGGTTGCATAAGAAGGTTTTGTCGGTGTAATACTTGCGATGGGTGAGATTAAAATCCCTCCGGTTTCAGTTTGCCACCACGTATCAACAATGGGGCATTTGTTTTTCCCCACATGGTCATGGTACCAGTGCCAGGCCTCTTCGTTAATCGGTTCACCAACAGTTCCTAATACCTTCAATGATCTAAGATCGAATGGAAGTAAGGGATCCTGGCCAAATGCTTCTAATGCTCTTATGGCTGTTGGAGCGGTATAGAACTGGTTGACCTTGTATTTATCAATCACCTCCCAGAAACGACCTGCATGCGGATAGGTCGGAATACCTTCAAACATAACCGTAGTAGCTCCTGCCAGCAAAGGTCCGTAGACAATATAGGAATGACCGGTTACCCAGCCGATATCAGCTGAACACCAGTAAATATCACCTTTATTATATTGAAAAACATTTATGAACGAAAAATGGGTATATACCATATAACCTCCGATTGTATGAACGACACCCTTTGGTTTGCCTGTAGAACCCGAAGTGTACAGAATATACAACATATCCTCAGAATCCATTTCTTCCGCTTCTATTTCTGTGGGTTTTCCTTTAATCGCATCATGCCACCACAGGTCACGGTCTTTGACCATTTTAATATCCTGCCCTGTCCTCCTGTAAACAACAACCTTTTCAACGCTGACGCATTGTTTCAAAGCCTCATCAACAACCTCCTTAACACCGATTTTCTTGGCGCCCCTGAAATTTCCATCAGATGTTAAGACCAATTTTGCGCTACAGTCATTGATCCTGTCAGCCAGGGCTTGAGATGAAAATCCTGCAAAAACAACAGAATGAACAGCTCCTATTCGGGCGCATGCCATCATTGCAATGGCTGCCTCCGGAACCATGGGCATATAAATGATCACCCGGTCACCTTTGCCTACTCCAAGATCTTTCAGGACATGTGAGAACTGGCATACCATATGGTATAATTCCCGATATGATATATGTCTTGATGGCTCATCAGGTTCATTTGGTTCCCAGATAATGGCGGTCCTGTCACCAGCTGTAAAGAGGTACCTGTCGAGCATATTCTCGGTAATATTCAATTTCCCGTCAAGGAACCACTTAATGCTGGGTTCCTCAAAGTTCCATTCAACGGTTTTGTTCCATCTTTTTTTCCAGTGGAAGGTCTCTGCTATTCTATCCCAGAATGTTTCCGGTTCTATAACACTTTTCTGATATTCATGGAAATAGCCACTTAGAGTTTGAATTTTGACGCTCATCTTAGTATACCTTTTACTTTATTGAAGGAAATTATTAGACAAAAGATCGCACTTTTATTTTATAAATTAAATACTTATATGATACAATAGAACCGACAAGATTAAAATTTTTTAGATGAATCGCAAAAATTGTTTTGTAGAAGCCTGGAATGATTGAGCAATATCAGCCAGGGGTATCATTTTTTGTCTCTTGATGGATGTCACTGATTTAGAGGTGGTTTTATGCGATTATCATTGAATTTAGAGACTTCAACAGGATATAGAGGGATATGGTTACAAGCTGGGAAAGGAATTTTTCAGGTGCCAAAGTCAAAAATTATAACAATTCAAATGAAATCCATAGTTTAAGTAGGGATGGAATGACAGGAAGAATAATTTTTTGATTAATGAGTCACTTCCCGGAATACAGTATTTGTCGAGGGGATGAACATTAAGTTCAGAATAACGGCAGACCACTATTCAATTGGCAAGTAAAACAGTAAGTATTATACTTCGTTTTCGCGTTGTATTAGAAAGTTGTTACTTTAATTGTGATTATTATGGGACCAGCAATATAAATGCGATCAGCATGGCAGAAAAGCCTAATGTGCCCAAAACCAGCTTTATGCTTCCTTCTATTCTGCTCTTTACAACAAGTACGTTTGATTTAGTGTTCATTCTGATAAAAATTCTTTTCCTTACCCTGCATCTAAATTCGTGCCAAAATGCTAACCCCTCGATTGAAAAAATGTTTAATCCAGGAAAATTATAATTTGGATGGCAAATATAATCTCATTTCCTGAAAAAATTATATTATGGAAAAAATAAATCCCGTCAGGCTAATGATCACCTGCACGGGATTCAAATTTTTATTTTTAATCCTATATGGTAGGTGTATCCAATTCTGATAAAGAAGAATGAATTTCCGCCTCCGTCAATTCATGTTCGGTTAATTTTCCGGAGAAATAAGATTCGTAGGACGACATGTCGAAGTGGCCATGACCACATAAGTTAAATAAAATGGTACGGCTAACACCTTCCTCCTTACATTTTTCAGCTTCCTGTATTGCCGTCGCAATACCATGATTAGCTTCTGGTGCCGGGATAATAGCCTCAGCTTTGGCAAATTTTATTCCCGCCTCAAAACATTCAAGTTGATTATGTGATCTGGCTTCGATCAACTTATCTTTCAGTAGTTGACTAACGATCACACCAGCGCCGTGATATCTCAATCCACCTGCATGAATAGGTGCTGGGATAAAGTTATGACCCAGGGTATACATTGGCAGAAGAGGTGTCATACCAACCGTATCTCCAAAGTCATATCTGAATTGTCCACGGGTAAGTTTCGGACATGAAGCCGGTTCACTGGCAATTGCCCTGATTTTCTTACCTTCTTCAAAGTTCAACCTCAGAAAAGGGAATGACAAACCAGCGAAATTCGATCCGCCTCCGAATGGGGCAATGATAATGTCAGGAAGGTCCCCGGCGATCTCAAATTGCTTTAATGCCTCCTGCCCAACAATAGTCTGGTGGAGCAAAACGTGGTTCAAAACACTTCCAAGGGCATATTTAGTGGTTTCATCCTGGACAGCCATCTCTATTGCTTCTGAGATTGCGATGCCAAGGCTACCCGGAGAATTTGGATCTTTCGCAAGTATTTGTCGACCTGCAGCCGTTCGATCTGAGGGAGAGGGTAGAACATCTGCACCCCAGGCGTTCATCATCATTTTCCGGTAAGGTTTCTGGTCGTAACTGATACGTACCATGTATACCTCACATGCAATGTCAAAATAGTTACAGGCAAGGGCCAGTGCGCTGCCCCACTGACCGGCTCCTGTTTCAGTTGTTATTTTCTTAATGCCTTCCTGTTTATTATAGTAAGCCTGTGGGATTGCTGTATTCGGCTTATGTGAACCAGCGGGGCTGACACCTTCATACTTATAATATATTTTTGCGGGCGTATCAAGCACTTTTTCTAAATTATAGGCGCGATATAAAGGTGTGGGCCGATATACAGTGTAAATATCCCTGACAGCATCCGGTATCTGTATCCATTTCTCAGCGCTAACTTCCTGCTGAATAAGTCCCATCGGGAAAATTGGTGTCAGCGCTTCCGGGCCTATTGGCTCTTTGGTTGCAGGATTAAGAGGCGGTAGTGGTTTGTTAGGCATGTCTGCCATTATATTATACCATTTTTCAGGTATGTCCTTTTCAGAAAGGAGTATTTTTCGTTCTTTCATTATTTATAATATTTAGTTTTAAAAAAGTTCTTTAAAGAAAATTTGATTGAAGGGGCTGAATATATAAAATTAAATAAATCCAAGCAAGGGAGGTTTGATATCAGGTAAAATTATTCCATATCCTGCACAAAAATTCCCAATTTGGGAAAGCAGATGCTCTTGCAACAAAATTTCTCAGGCTCCGTTTGATAAAAAGTAGTAGAGGTAAAATTTGTTTTAATCAAGATAAATTTGTATTTTATTGTTAAATAGTTAAATTTATTGTGTGATTAAAGTAAAAAGTATTACTATATTTAGGTGATCTTTCTTCTTTTATAGAGTTACTGAGTACAAAACAGAGGTTATTAATAGCAGGTTTATTTATATGCGGTTGTATAAAGCTCGATTCACGACAAAATTTGGCTTGCCAATATTCAGTGCAGTTTCTGAAATATTGACCGAATCAAGTATTGTTGGTGTTTCTGTGGAATTTAATGGGGGAGGATGGGATGGCAAGGATCTTGCCATTTGCTATCACGAATGGTTATCGAATGATGATATTGATCTAATTAAGAATTTTTTAGAGTCACAGTACAAGGAGTCCTTTATTGATCTGAATATCAAGAAAATAAAGGAGGAGGAAAATCATAATATAGTATAAAATGATTTTAAAGCTGCCTCCCTCTTTTCAGAATAACCTCTCTTTGAAGTAAGCTCATTACTAATATCAAAAACAAAATTTCTTCAAATTAATTTCAGTATTTAATAATTTCATTTCCTGGAACAATTCTTTGAAAAACCATTCAATTCTTATTTTTTAATGCATCTTTTATATCCTCGATTTTCAGCGAAATACTTTTTGAGAAAATCAATTTGAAATATTTCTGATCTCATTTTTCCCGTAATCCGCTGAAAGTCCTTTATGCTTTTTGATTTGGAAAATTGATTTCTTTAACTTAAAAAAGCACTTGAAAAAAAAGATTTTTATCTTTATAGTGGATTGTCTTTAGATATTCATCAAGAATAGCGTTCATTTATTATGAAAATAATCATCTCTGCCTTTATCTTGAGTCTTGTTTTGATTATAGAGGTTTATGGTCAAAGGGAGGTAATTGATAAGAAATTACAGGAATATGGAGTGCCGAAGGATTACATTGTTAATGCTTTAAAAGAAGGGGAAGCTGAATACTATTTCAAATTTAAGTCAGTCACCTGGTTACCCACAGGATTGGGAATGGAAGAGATTGTTGAAGAGGGTGAATTTAATCCTGAACTTCCGATTGGTCAAAAATGGAAATTATTAATGATTAATGGTAATGTTCCGAATGATAAGGAGAGCAAGAAATTCAACAAAGTACAGAATACAGTAAAAAACAATGTGAATGCTGAGATAGATGATGAATCGTATACTATTGTTGAAGACAATGATAATGAATTGATCATCAGTTTGAAGTTCAAGAAGAAGACATTGCCTGAAAGGTATAAATTTCTCAGTAAGTGTACCGGGCTGGCGCATATTGATAAAAACCTAAAAAAACTGGTCAAGATTGAATATAAGAATGATTATCCTGTGAAAGTATGGCATTACAAAGCTACTGGCCTGGCGTTGGTACAACAATACATTTATGATGAAGAAGAAAATAAATACTTCATAGCTCATGAAGAAATGGACATCACCTCAAATTACATGGGCAAAGGAATTACCATTCTTTTTGATATTGATTATTCGGATTATAAGAAAGTGAAATAAGGGATTTCAACAATAAATTGACATTGTAATTTTTTGGGTAGAGGATCTTGCTCAATATATTCTTATCAAATTGAAAAGCAATTGTCTTAAAACCTCTTAATACAGAAATTTCATGCGAAGCAGTCATTACTTAATCTGACATTTTATTAAATACTCTCAAAAAATTCTAGATTAAGAAAATAAATGCAGAAGGAAAAAAATCATTTCTAAATCAAAACTTCAGATTCCTTCGTTTTACGTTCACCCACAAAATACATTTTTAATTTCCCCCGGTGTTTTGCTTCAATCTGACCTCTGTAATCACATTGGTATCTATCCTTTATCATCTGGTAGGTAGTTTCGGAAACATTGATCTTACCGGGTTCGGAGGCTGCCTCAAGTCTTGCCGCGCAATTCACGACATCTCCCCAGATATCGTACGCAAATTTTTTCGTTCCTACAATCCCTGCTACAACCGGGCCGGAGTGAATCCCAATTCTGATCTCAAAGAAAAGTCTGTTTTCCCTTTCTCTTTCGGCTTTTAGCTGAAGCATATAATCCCTGATCTCGAATGCGGCGTTCAGCACATCGAAAGGGTGTGTATTGTTTCTTATCGGAAGACCTCCAGCTGCCATATAAGCGTCGCCTATGGTCTTGATCTTTTCAACATTATACTTTGTTACAATCTCATCAAATTTGACATAGCACTGGTTGATCTCATTGACCAGAAATTCCGGTTCCAGGTCAGCAGCAATCCTTGTGAATTCCTTAAAATCAGTAAAAAGAATAGTCACATTATCATATCTCTGGGCCTTAGCTTTTCCTGTTTCTTTAAGTTCTTCTGCAGTCTT
>JAHEGY010000023.1 GCA_024644875.1 Cyclobacteriaceae bacterium | reverse complement strand
CGGGATCTAGTGAATTCAACCATATTTCCAGCTCATTCCCAAATCCAAGCATATCCGTTAAGGCACCAACCAGCATGCCCTGATCACCTGTCCATACCCAACCTTCTGCCCAGGGTGGGTGCACTTTGTCCTGGTAATCTGAGCCTTCGAAAAATGCCATAGGTCTTTCCTGAACCAGCGCAGATGTATCTGAGATCTTTTTCAGGTACTCATATTCTTCTAGCTTAAACCACTGATCGAACCACAACCATTGCCTGTATGCCATGTCAAGATACTTTTCTCTATCAGGAAGATTCTCTTCAAGACATAGTCGAAATATTCGTGATGAAAGAAGAAATAAAAGCACATTTGTAACTGTGTTTTTAACTCCCTTATGAGCGCCATTTGCATCTCCGTTTCGACAGCCGTGGGGTACGGGTTCTGCATCTGATGCGTGATCATAGGCAGTATTTTTTTTGTATTCCCAGCAGAGGTCCGTTGAAAGTTGAAGGTACTTTTCAGCTAGTTCAATATCTCCAAGGTATATTAAATGTTTTCGGGCATTTAAAGCCATTAAGCCCCACCAGCCAAAATCATCAGCCCATAATCCTCCGGGATCGAACTTTCCAAAAAAGTTAAGGTTCTCAATCAGCATTTCCGTAACCCTTTTCCTGATAGACATTACTTCATTATCATCCGGCCATTTTTGCCGCATAGCTTCTACAAAATTGAGACAAGCATCAAAGGTATTACCTCTTTTCCAGAAGTCATTGAAGTCCCAAACTTGGTCAAATCGTTCAAATGCCTTTAATGACATTTCTTTTAACCTTTCCTCATAGGGCTTTTCTTTTGTATTCTTACAGGAATACAGCAGTCCAGGACTTCCTGCAAGCAGGATGCCTTTACCGGTTTGCTCAAGAAATTTTCTTCTTAGCATTTCAATTTCTATTTGATTGATATTCCAATTAAAGAAATCATGGTTTTATATAGTCCATGGGCAAATTGTTATAGACACGAGCGAATGTGGCGATATTCCTGTGGTCTCCTTCAAAGCTTTCGATGGGAGCGGAGAGATAGTGATCGATTGGGGGAAGCAATGAATTAGCATCTGGTTTTTTAAAGCCATATAATCCTACATCAGCTTTAAGTGCATCCGCCACCACCTTCCTGGCATCTTTCTTATTCCAGCTGGCCAGGCAGGTAATAAGTTGGGTGTCCGCACCAACCATATTCCTGATCATTTCGATTTTGGATACATCTCCTTCTTCATTCATAAGCCAGTCTATCTCTCGGAACATTTTAGAGTCGACGTAATGAGGATGTGCAATATCAAATGCTGTAAGCCAGATCATTGAATTTGGGTCAGTCTCCTTGGCTGCTTTTCTAATGACATCCCAGCAAGCCTCGATAGCGCGTCTGCTGTAAGTATCATACTGAATATCCGTAAGTTCCTCCTCCCCAGGAAATGGTTCATTCATCAATTCCAGGTAGCGTTCTTTCTCACTTTCAAGCCACCGGCCTTCATGGCTGGACCGGTTGGGCTGGTAGAACCAATCTATCATAAATCCATCTATTCCTGTTTTCTGTATCGCATCCCTGATAACAGCATCAAGGTAATTGAGGTATTTACGGGTATAAGGGATATGTCTGTCTGCCGGGTAACCATAGCTATATTCCGGATACTCAATTCCCCAGCGTGTATTGGATCCTATACACAGGTATCCCATAACTTTCATGCCTTCCCTGTGTCCCTGCTCAACCATTTCGGGTAAAAAGTCATGGATCAGACCCGGTTGGGGTGGCACAACCCCATTCTTATACCAGGCATAGCCATTGCATGATACGATAAAGGTTTGAATAACATTTACCCCCAGGTCTTTATACCATTTAATATGTTCTTCCGGATCTGCATCTGCCCATAATCCTGGCTCCGCAAATGCATTCGGACCTCCTTCACCCCAGTTAAAATCAAGGCAATATGACTTGAACACTACATCATTTCCGGATGAGTGTTTTTGAGAGCAGCTGAATATTAGAATTGTAGTAAATAATATCTGGAACAGTGGAATGATTTTTTTCTTCATTTTATTTTCAATCAGGTTCGTAATTGTTGCTTTGATCCTGAAATTAAATTCCAAAGTATGGAAAAGAAGGGAGAATTAAAAACGGTTGGTTTGTGATATTGGGAATATTCTCAGAATTCATTAATAAAAAAGTATCTGATCCGGCAGGAATAACCCTTACTGCGCTCATCTTTCATGCTGGAAGTCCGTAATTCCAATACGTGTTCTTTTGCCGCCAGCTCCGCTGATAAGGTATAATACCATGGCAAATGGAGATGCATGCTCCAGGGGGTGAATAAGTTAAGAGAATGCCATTCCCCTCCGTCAATCCGGTATTCGATCATTCCGGCATCGGGTCCTGCTGCAACCGCTATGCCTATCGCTTTAGCTTTGAAACTGAGCTTTAGTAAACTCCCGGGTTGGCTGCTTACCAACATCGTAACATCGTGGTAATTTGTCCGTACCCCGGCTTTATCCTCAGGTGACCACATAGGATCTATATCCCAACCATTTAACAGTTCAGGCTTCGATATATCAATCAGCGCTCCTTTATCATAACAATATTCATCCAGTTTTTCAGGCATTATGAAATAGGTGAACGCGTTATCATCATTAGCTTCTATCAAAAAGGCATCCTCCAGGAATTTGATCATTGATCCTGCATAAACACCTTGCCCGAAAGGGGATGGGTGGAGGTTTTTGAAATCAACCTCCCAGTTAAATTCCCCTTTTCTTATCCGTTCTGTAACTTCCAGCGCTAAATTGATGGAGGGTATATTATAATGCCGGGCTACTTTATCATGATTCTGTATTACCAATGGAGTAAGACCCATCTCATAATCCCTGATCTTATCCGGGTCAACAAAATACATCATAATTATATTCATGCCTGGATTTGAATAGCGCAGGTGCCGGATAATCCCTTCCATGGCCCGGATCTGTTCTTTGGTTGATCGCGCATTCGAAGCATCATTTACCGCGGCCTCTTCGAATAATAGATCTACCCGCCCTTTTGATAAAACATCTCTTTCAAGCCTGAAAGCAGCAGGGGTACTGCCCATGGATGGTATACCTGCATTTATAAATTCAAAATCGGTATTTGGGAACCTTTTAACCAGGTAAGCACATATACTATCCCTCCAGCCCGAATTATAGGTTATGGATCCGCCAAGGAAGGCAACGCGACCAAAGTTCTCCTTTTCAAATCTAATTTGACAGTTCAGAAGACTGGATCGAATATTATGATGATAACTCCCGGGCGCAGCAATAATATCTTGTGCGTGTAATCTACCCGATCCTGTAAAGAATATGATAATAAATGATAATATGGATAATGTAGTTCTCAAATATTTATACTCTAAATCAAGTTATTGCCATACCCAAATGATTCAGGGGTATTAATTAAAATCATTCTCTGAATAGGTATAAGTTTCTCCGGCAACTGTCTCTGTCGAAATCAATCTATCGTTATAACTTAAGTTTATATTATTCCCATTTAGTGATAGAATTTCGACATATGCCAATTTATTTTCATCCCAGCTAATGGAAACCTCAAATCCGCCCCGTCCTTTTAGCCCGGTGACACGCCCTGCTGTCAAAGCGGAGGGCAGTGCAGGTAAGATGTCCAGGTAAAAGTTGCCTTTTTCATCGCGGAGATGACTTTGCAGCAGCATTTCTGTGATCCCTGAAGTGGCGCCGAAGTTACCATCGATCTGGAACGGTGGATGTGAATCAAAAAGATTGGCATACAAACCTCCCATATCTCGCATATTGGTTTCTGTGGTTCTGGAGGGAACCATCAGGTTCTTCAGCAGCAGAAAAGCATGATCACCATCCAATAATCTGGCCCAGAAATTGATCTTCCATGCCCTTGACCAGCCGGTACCACCATCACCGCGCTGTGAAAGAGTAACTTTACATGCTTCAGCAAGTTCCGGGGTTGTTATCGGATGTATCTCATTTCCGGGGTGTAAGCCCCAAAGATGTGAAACATGTCGGTGTTCATTCTTTGGATCATCCTTATCCTCCAGCCACTCCTGGAGCTGGCCATATTGACCTATAAGATTGGGCGCTATTCTTGAGCGTTTTTCTTTCAGCATGTCCACTAATTCCTGGTCAATTCCCAGTATTTCTGCTGCTTCAATTGTATTGGCAAAAAGATTTCGTATAATCTGATGGTCCATAGTAGGCGCCATGACCAGGCCTCCGATTTCCGGGCTGTTGCTCGGACCGCTTACCAACCATTCTGGATGGTCAGGATCCGGAATCAGGTAATTCATGAAAAACCGGGAAGCTTCTTTCATTACCGGGTATGCTCTGTCTCTCAGGTAGGCCTTGTCCCCGGTAAACTGGTAATGCCACCATAAGTGCTGACATAACCATGCACCACCGCTCACCCATATCCCATGGTTGGCATTATTGATGGGTGCTGCGCCACGCCAGATATCCGTATTGTGATGCGCTACCCAGCCATCCAGATTATAGTGTTCTTTAGCAACATTCTGACCTGTAACTGATAATTCCTCTGCCATTCTTATCAGGGGATCCGATAACTCAGACAAGTTTGTGATCTCTGCCGGCCAGTAATTCATTTCAGTATTGATATTGATGGTATATTTACTGTCCCATGGAGGAGCCATGCGGTCATTCCAGATACCTTGCAGGTTGGCAGGTTGTGTATCTTCACGTGAAGAGGCGATCAGCAGGTATCGGCCATATTGGAACAGGAGGGATACCAGACTTGCATCCTCATCGTCCTTAAAAGTATTCAGTCTTTCAATTGTGCTCCTGGAGGAGATTTCCGCACTCCCCAGATCAAGGCTAACCCGTTTGAAAAGCTGCTGATAGTCTTCAATATGATCCTTTTTCATGTTATCATATGACTTATCACCTAATTGATCCAGGTAATTTTGACATCTTAATGATGGATTTCCACTAATATCCGTATAATTGACAAAACTGGTAGCTGCCACTAGTTGTAGCGTAGCACCCGTCGCGTTTTTCACATTGATCTTTTCATCCTGTTTTATAATATCACCTCCGTCGGTAATTACCTTAATTCTTGCCTCCATGATTAACTTACTTTCAGGATAGGGATTGCCATCACGACTGAGCTCTTCCGGGTAATTGTTCGCTTTACCTTTTATGATGATTACCTTTTCTTCTATTTCAACATTATAATCCTCATGAGGCGAATTCAGCCCAATGCTGAAGCTTAGTGCATTTTTCTCGGAAGAACCTAATTGAATGATGATGACCTGGTCAGGAGATGATGCCATGATCTCCCGGCTATAGGTTACACCCCCGGATTTATAGGTGACAGATGCTAAGGCATCCTCAAGATCAAGTTTTCTCATATACTCAGAGACATTTTTATGATCAGGAAATTCTATAAGTATGTTCCCGAATGGCTGGTAACATAATTGACCAAAAGGTTGGGACATAAACCTTTCATTTCCAAGCTTATGTGCTTGTTTCTGCTTTCCATCCCAGAGCAACTCACGCAATTCATCCAGAACTTGCCAGGCTCCGTCATGGGCATAATCATGCGGCTGTCCTGACCAGAGTGTTTCTTCATTGAATTGGATCTTTTCCCTGGCAATACCACCAAAAACCATAGCGCCTAGCCGTCCATTACCCACTGGAAGTGCTTCAGTCCAGTCCTGAGCGGGCTGATCATACCATAAAACCAGAGAAGGGTTCAGGTCTTCAGTTGATTTTTTAACAAGTACAAATGGAGAATGAATAAATGAGATTCCAATTGAGGATAGAAGAAAAATTAGTAAAAAAGAAATTTTATAGTTCATCGTTTCAAAAAATTAGCGGCATAAAACCATATTCAACGAAATTGCCGTTTACGAAATGTAATTTAAATTCTTTTCAGGTTTTTCTTATTTCTTCCGGGCTTTAACCCTTACTTCATTCAGCTTATTACTTAATTCTTCAACAATCCCTTCATTCTCAGGCAAATCAGCAATGTTAATATTTTCTTCCAGACCCTTTATGTGATCATAAAGTTCAATAGCAACCACAGAATCAGGGTTCTTATTCTTTTGCCAGCTGACGAACCTGTAATCACTGGTTCGCAAGGAATAACCCATAACATCACCTTTTGGCCATTGACTCAAGGCAAAATCTTTTACAGTTTCCGCTGGGTTCTTTAGGATTGGGCTTAAACTTTTACCCTGGACAAATTCCGGTACAGGAAGTCCTGCTTCTTCACACAGGGTAGGATATATATCCAGCAATTCAGCAAGGGAATTGGTAGCATTGGATCCGGGATCCATCCATGGGGTCCTGAAAATAAGTGTTGTACGGGCATCGTATTCAAATGCTGTATGTTTACACCATTGACCGTAATTACCAAGTTTCCATCCGTGATCTCCCCAGATAACAATAATTGTGTTTTCCATTAATCCCAATTCCTCCAGTGAATTAATAAGGCGGCCTATTTCATGATCGATATAGCTTACCGATGCGTAATAACCATGAATCAGGTTTTTTGCCACATCATCCGATACTGGCATAGAATCAAATTTATAATAGCAGCACAAGAGTTCCCCAGAGTTATTTATGGCAAAAGGTGGTGATCCTTCAGGAGGTGTTTTACCTGGAATAACTATATTCTCCGGATCATATAGTTCCCAGAATCTATCCGGCGCAACAAATGGAAGATGGGGTTTCAGGTATCCAACACCAAGGAAAAACGGCTTGCCCTTTAAATCTTTTAACCGTTTGATAGCATGATTGGTAATTCTCGTGTCGTTCAGATTGGTATCAGGAACTTCGGATCTATACCATGCCAGCCTCTTATCCCCGACTTTAGGGTAAGAAGTATGCAAGTCAATGGTATCCTGCCGCCTGATTTCGGTAATACTCAGCGGTTCATCCCAGGGATTCCAGGGCTTTATACTCCAACTTAAAGAATCATCATGATTCCCATGCCAGATATGATATATTTTACCAATGGATTCACTATGGTATCCCTGCTGCATAAAGTATTGCGTAAGGGTTACTACATCAGGATTATATTTCCTGAAATTCGTCCTAAGGTCATAAATCTTCAGGGAATCTGGTCTTAATCCTGTCATTACTGTATTTCTGGAAGGACTGCAAACGGCCTGCTGACAATAAGCATTTCTGAAAACCATGCCTTTGGAAGCCAGGCGGTCGATATTGGGTGTATGCATATGATCATAACCATAGCAACCCAGCTCAGGTCTTAGATCATCCACGGAAATGAAAAGCACATTTGGCTTTTCAGGTTTAGTGAATTCGATGTTTTGGTCAGGATTTACACATGAAAAGAGGAAAAGAAGAACAATCAGTAAAGCTCTCATTTTAAAAAATACTTTGTTTAGGATTTTAATATCAAATTCTTTAATAGCAGTAGCCTGGGCCGCAGGTAATAGAAGAAATAAAACACCTGATAATAAACAGAGTTTTTTTATTGTTGTGCTCATTCTGGTAAATTATAATGTTTACTCCAGTTAGCTGGATAAGGTGAGCCAAAATAATGATCCAGGGCGGCTAGCAAAGCCAGTACCGGTGCGCTGTAGCAAATATCATTTTCGTTGGACGCATAGCTTAACTCACTGTCAACGTAGGCTTTGGCTGGCATTTTGCTTTCATAATATGCTCCCTGCCCATGTTCGCTGCTTGTTGCGTCCTGCATCGATGGATTCGGCCCACCAGGAACGAAACCGGGGAGAGAACCCTCGATCCCATCAGCAATAGAGACACTGTGATGCAGGTTTACGACCTGCCGGGAGCCATATCCCGTTACAAAACAATACCCTGTTGCATTTTTCCCAAGAATATAATCTGCGACTTCAGCGGCCGCATTAAGGAACTTCCTGTCACCCGTAACTTTGTAGGTATACAAAAAACAAAGTCCTGTTGAGGCAATAAACCCATTGGAACCCCATACCAGCCTGAATTCCGGGATCCTATAAGCCGATATATTCATATCCCGGATTAATTGGACAGACCAGTCGGTCAAAGATTTTTTAATGATAGTTCTTAATTCTTCGGGAAGAATATCCTGGTAAAGAGATAAGCTGGTTATGGCGAGTCCGTTGACATTTGCCCAGCCGGATCCGGCCATATTCCATAATTCCTCCTTATGATCAATAAGGTATTGCTTATAGGCAGCCTTCCCTGTTGTAGTGAACAGCTCAGCAGCAGCCCATAGAAATTCATCTTCCATGTTTCTATTGCTGTAAGCCCCGGATAAAACACCGGGAGGATTGGTAAATATCACCTGGTTATTAGCTTCGGCCCAGGACCAGGCCCTTTCAGATCGTACAAGGCAATCGGCTGACCAATCCGGATCAAAAGTTTTGTACAACCTGGCTGCCATTGCCATTACGGCAGCAAAGTGCAGCGAAGCGGCAGTGGATTTTCCATAAACATTCCTTTGCAGCGGATCATACTGCGGGAACATCATATCCGGGTATTTTTCTG
Organism: Cyclobacteriaceae bacterium; assembly: GCA_024644875.1. Taxonomy (GTDB): domain Bacteria; phylum Bacteroidota; class Bacteroidia; order Cytophagales; family Cyclobacteriaceae; genus JAGTVG01. Next base: position 39,004 of record JAHEGY010000023.1, on the reverse strand, counting down.
AGGTGATCTTTACAAAAACACCTCCGTCGTCATCCTGCATATATTTAAACCAATCCAATTCATATTTTACTTCGTCCAGTATGTCACTTAATCCATTACCCGACTCAGGAATGTTTACACTTTTATCGGGGAAAACCGATGGGATTAATTCTATCAGGCTCATCATATTTCCCATGGTTACTCCGGCACTAACAATATATTTACCAAAGTCACCGGCATCATACCAACCTCCGGGAGCATACAATTTGCCGGATTTTCCGGAAGAAGGGTGCATTGTACATGCAGTATCAGGATGACCCATTGGGCGTTTATAGACACCCGCATACTTTTCCTCCAGTTCATAAGAAGCCCTTTGCAGGTAGTATGATTTCATAATAGCCACAGATACATCCCGCCAAACATCATCCTTTATTTCAAACGGCCAGGAAAGTATGTCGCCAACCTTTATTTGATATTTTCCAGCTTTGCTGAAATCTGAAAAATCAGCTCTTCTGACCTTTTCGCCTGATTTATCCCAGTAAATTTCATCGGTCAATACACCTTTATATTGACTGATCCCTTTATCATCAAGGACTTCGAATTCAGATTCATTAGGAATTTCGGGGATGATCGCGATTTTCGGAGCGTCGGGATAATAACCCAATTGATTGATTCTTATGAGGTTGTCCTGAGCTAAAACAGGAAGTGAAAGTAGCAATAATGAGGATAAAAATAGCTTCTTCATAAAATCTTGAATTTAATCCTGAAGATAAATAATTAAGCCGGCATTAGATATTTATTTTATTTTAAAAAGTTCAACTTTTTGCATTTCCAAAAAATTGTGTTATAATGCAAGTTGCAAAAAAGTTGTTAAATAGAAAGAGGGTTCTAATTCACTAAATCAAAGCATGCCATCAGTCATTAAAGAATATGAGTATGACATATTCATAAGTTACCGTCAGAATGACAATAAGTACGATAAATGGGTTACCGAGTTTGTAAGTAAATTAAAGTTTGAACTTGAAGCTACCCTCAAGGACAGGCTGTCAATTTATTTCGATGAAAATCCCCAGGATGGGATTCTGGAAACCAACCAGGTCGATAAATCTCTATCGGGAAAACTTAAATGTCTGATCTTTATTCCAATCGTTTCCATGACCTATTGCGATACCAAAAGTTTTGCATGGAAACAGGAATTTCTGCCTTTTAAGGAACAGGCCACAGATGATGATTACGGGCTGGACATACGTTTGCCCAATGGTAATTTCACCAGCCGTATCCTGCCAATCAAGATTCACGACATTGATCTTGAGGATGTCAGACTGCTCGAAAAAGAATTGTCAGGGGCTTTGAGATCGATAGATTTTATCTACCGGTCTGCTGGTGTTAACAGGCCATTGCGTCCAATTGATGATGACCTCATGGAAAATAGTCATTCCTCTATATATCGTAATCAGATCAATAAAGTAGCGAATGCCATCAAGGAGCTGATCTATGGAATTAAACATAAAGCTTCAGGAGAACCGGATTTCCCGCCCGTTAACACAGCTGCCACTTCGACTACTTCCATGGACCAGGTGATAACTTCCTCTGTGAGTGCATCCTTGCCGGATCATATTAGCTTTAAGGTAGTTAATTCAGAAAAACCAACAGTATTCCTGGCATGGACTTCATTTGATCTGAAATCTGTGCGGGAGGAAATGGTGATAACCTTGCACAAGGCGGGTTTTAATGTGGTGCCTAATCTGGATTGTCCTTCTGACGAACAGGAATTCAGGAACCGTTCCAATGAAGCCCTGGCCAGTGCAGGTTGTTCATTGCATATTTTGAGTAATGAGTTCGGAAGAAGATTTGAAGAAAACGATGAGTTAAGCTTTCCTCAATACCAGTTCGACCAGGCTAAAACGAAATCTGAGAATTCTGATTTTCAGACTTTTGTATGGTATTATAACCCTGACCAGAAGGAAATGAAACCCTCCCAGGAAAGGTTTATCAATTACATAAGAAATAATATTTCAAAAAATATGATGTTCTCCAACAGCCTGGGGACAATGCAGCTTGTCGATGATATCCGATCAGTAATGTTTACCGAGTCAAAGAAGGAAATAGATACCAAGGATACGGATATATTCTTCATCTTCAACTCACAGGATGAGTCGGATGCTCAGTTTATCACCGATATACTTGGGAATGAGTATCCTATTGAAACAATGAATATTCTTCCGGACGGCGAAGATCAGTACCGGGAAATTTCAACACAACAAATACCCAAAAGTAAACTGGCCGTGATATATTTCAAATATGCTGCCGATTGGGCATTGCCATTCATCAAGCAGATATGGAAAAGGATAGGAGGAGCCTCATCTCCCACACCTATTTTGCTGATAGGTGAGGATGAACCCAGAACCAATATAGCCAGGACCTTTAAAGCCCCAAAAGTGGTATCCACCATCATTCCGAAAAATACTATTCCGGAAGAAATTAAAAAAGTATACATAAAAGTCCTTGAATTATAAATACCTCTTCAAATATGTTTGACGATTTCAATATATGCCCTTATACTGGCCTGCGTCCTTTCACTGAAGAGGAGTCCTTATATTTCAAAGGCCGGGATGAACATATCGACCAGGCCACAAAACAGCTTGGCAATAATAAATTCCTGATTTTGACCGGAGCTTCAGGTGATGGGAAGTCTTCCCTTGTCTATGCCGGTATTATTCCAAATGCAAAGGCAGGATTTCTTAAGTCGAATTTCACAAATTGGGCTATATCTGACTTCAGGCCCGAAAGGTCTCCTTTAATTAACTTCAGTGAATCTATTGCTGATCAACTTGGCATCTCAAATGTCTCAACAGTGCTTTCAGAATTGAACCATGGATATTCTTCACTGGTCGATCTTTACAAAGCATCGGATCTGTATCTGGACCCCAATGACCCGGAATGGATCAATGGAGACGAGGCCCAAAGAAAGTCTATGGAACGTAAGGCGGCCAACCTGATGATTGTTGCGGATCAGTTTGAAGAGTTCTTTACCAATCCGGAGAATTACAATAACGGTGTCCCTTCAAGTGAAGCCAATCTGGTCACGAATCTCCTTCTGGAAACAGCCAAAATAGCCCTGGAAGAAAAACTGCCAATTTATGTGATCATAACCATGCGGTCTGATTTTATAGGGCAGTGTGCCTCTTTTCGGGGATTGCCTGAATATATTGGATTTTCCCAGTTCTTTGTCCCACGACTCAACAGGAAACAATTGCAGGAGGTTATCGAAGAGCCAGCTGTACTAAGTGGGAACCGGATTTCAAGGAGATTAACTGAGAGACTTATACTTGATATAACCGAGGGAACCGATCAGCTTCCGATATTACAGCATGCCTTAAATCAGGTCTGGAAAATGGCAGATAATGGCAAGGATGAAATGGACCTGGTTCATTATGCCATGGTAGGCGGAATGGATGGCAGAGAATTGCCTGATGATAGTTTTATGCAATATCAGCAATGGTTCAAAGAACAATCTCAGAAGATCAGGGATTGCTATGATAAACCTGGTTTACAGAATGTTCTTAATACACATGCCAACAAGCTTTTTAACCTATGTTACGATAGTCTTGATGATGCACATAAGAAAGGCCTGACAGAAGAGGAAGCTAAACGGATCATAAAAACGGCTTTTAAATGTCTTACGAAAATAGATGACGGCCGGGCTGTAAGAAACCGGATGACATTGGCTGAGATCACCTCAATCATTAACCTTGAAAATGTGGATGATCAGAAGGTAGGGACAGTTCTTGGCATATACAGGGAGACTGGGAATACACTTCTGAGGCCTTATATCGAGGAGGATGATAAGCTGGAAGAAAGCTCTGTTCTGGATATAACACACGAAAGTCTGATCCGCAACTGGGATTTCCTGGGACATTGGGCAAAGGAAGAGTATGACAATTACACTACCTTTATTGATTTTGAACAACAGCTTAACCGATGGGTGCAAAGCGGGAAATCAAATTCTTTCTTACTGTATATTGGTCCCCTGACATTTTTTGAAAACTGGTTTAACAATGCCAAACCCAACGTTTCATGGATCGCAAGGTATCTTGATGATGAAAAAACGGATGAAAAGCATATAAAATCTCAGGAGACACTGAACAACGCTAATGAATTCCTTAGACGTAGCGCCCGTAAGCATATTGTAACAAGGACTGTAATGCGATATGGCGCACGCAGAATTGCCGCTACCCTGGCACTGATAGCTTTTATAGTTTTCAGTTCCTTCATGGTTAAAAATTATCTGCAAAGACAGAATACATCAGTACTGAAAAACATAAAAGCTGAGACTTTATCCTTGACTTCGAATCCAAAGGTCGTTCATCAGGAAAAGATAACATTACTCGTCGAAGCAATCAAGGGCAAGCATTTGACCCTATCCGAAATATCCAATTCCTTAGAATCACCACTTGAGAAGATTCGGATCACTAATGGTATTGTTGCGATGATCCTTCTCCAGGGCAATTACGAACCTGCAGATCTTATAATGAATGGAATTCATCAAAATGACAGCATACTGGAGACAGTCCAGGCTCGGATCGATGATAATATTGACCTGGATAAGTTGTTTAATGAAATATTTAATTTCAGGGGAGTGCTTGAGATTGCTCATTACTATCGACCTGACCAGAATATGGAGAAATATATTCAAAAACATGCCGAAAGATCAGCTTTCTGGGTGAATTATGTAATGGTTCAGGAACCTTCCGGATTTACAAATATCTCACAATTCCATCTTGCCCTTGAATTTGCCTTGAATCACAGGATGCTATCTAATGATGAAATTGATGACCTTCTTGGCGCTATATCACCATTTGAAAATGGAAACAGATCAGGCTGGGTTGAAGACACCTACCAGGCGGATAAATTACTGATACGGGGTAGCCAGAGTTACGGGTTTAAATTCAATGGTTTATATCACATATTAGCACATTTATATGCAGCAAGGGGAAATACTGCCGGGGTATTATCATGTATGGATAGCCTGTTATCATATAATGATAATTACTATGGGAATGTTTATGAAAGCAATGCAGATAATGCAACAAATATTGCAGCCACTTTTTATTTAAATGGTCATGAAAGCGAGATGCATTCCTTTGTAGACGGGTATTGCAGGAAGTCATCCCGAACCACCATTGATTTTTATAAAGAATTACTGGGGAACAGCATCCCTACTGTGTATCTTTTAAGTAATCTTGACCTTTATGATTTTGCCCTGACCTACGGTAACCTCAATTTACAGGGATCAGGCATGGAGCAAAAAAACTTTTTTTATGAAGTTTTCAGGAAAGAGGTTTCAGAACATGCCGGAAGCATAAATGAAAAGAATTTTCTCCTGGCCCTGTCCTATAAAAACCAGGGTATAACCGCGATGATGCAGATCGAGTCAGGCGGGAGAGTGTTAAACAGGGAATTGAAGGACTCATATTTTAAGCAAGCTCTGGAATTATACCGTATGGTGGATGATGCTTACCTCAATGAAAACATAAATATTAGCATAACAGGTTCCCAGGATTTCAACACTTCCAGGAAATTCCTTTTTTTATATCCTGACATAAGGTTGGAAAAACAACCGCTTGAACCGCGTGCTTATTATTTTTATTATTATTCGGGTGTATTTATTGATTATATTATAGATGAGGGAATATTTAATAGCCTGTATAAAACAGAGGAGGAGATAAAATATTTCGATTCCTGGTTTCGGGAATATAATAAGATCATGTTCCAGCCCAATTATTTTGTAAGGGATCCTTTGAAGTATTCTACTTTAGTCAAAATCGAAAAGGAATTGTCTGATCGAAGGGCTGCGGAGATTTCCGATATCAATTTGTTATATCTGTATCTGGGGATTGAAATGGCAAAAAGAGATAATCCGGATAGTATGTTGTATTGTTACCGGAAGATAAAAAAGAACAACTTCAACAATCTTTTCAACTACAGGGCATTTGATAACCAGATTAATATTCATTCATTCCGTCTTCTGGCCCAATTGACAAGTGAACTGGCCAGGTTCGGTAAACTTAAGGAATCTTATTCACTCGTAAATGCTTTAAATAACCCAATTAACCGATCTTCGATTTATGCTTATGTGGCCAAGGAGCTGTCATATCAAGATTTCTCACCGGAGATTATCAGGATATTTATTGATTCATCTTATGCTGAAATTGATAAGATCGAAAACCTGACCACCGGACAACCTAACCGCACAATGCTTTCTTATGCCCTGGCACTTCAGAATAATAAACAGGATCTTGATAAAGCTTATAATGTTATCAAGAATGTTCCCTTTAAGTTTGTCGGATATGAACGAATAGCAAGATCTATAGCCTATCATCAGCATATGTTCGATGCTAATGCAAGCATTCCGGATAATATCTCAGACACGGATATAACTATATTCCTTTGGAATATTATGTATGGATATTCATTGTCTGCCGGACAGGTGGATGAAAATTGGAAAATTTATAATGAAAATTACCCCTGGTGGCTTACCAGGCTTATAATATATAATAATGACATTGGTTGATTCATTTAACATATGCCCATATACCGGTCTCCGGTCTTTTACCGAGGAAGAATCCCTGTATTTTAAAGGAAGGGATGAGCAGATTGACGAGATATGCCAGCTGCTTGAAAAAAATAAATTCCTTATGATCACTGGGGCTTCTGGAGAAGGTAAATCTTCACTCGTGTATGCAGGATTGATCCCAAATGCGAGAGCCGGTTTCTTTAAAGCAAAATACAATAACTGGATAGTGGTTGATTTTCGTCCGGAAAGATCCCCTTTAAACAATTTATCAAAGTCTTTGTCCGAGAAACTGGATTTACAGGAAGAAATAGTAAATACTGAGCTAAAAAGGGGGTATTCCTCACTTATCGATCTGTATAAAAGTTCTGATTATTATATCGATGAACAAAATGAAGGCTGGCAAACCCTGGATGAAAATGAAAAAATGAATCGAAAAAGATCTGCAGCGAATTTATTAATTCTGGTAGATCAGTTCGAGGAGTTTTTCACCAATCCGGAAAACTATTTAAATGGGAAGACTTCAATAGATGCCCAGGTCGTCGTGAACCTCATTCTTGAAACTTCAAAGCTTTCACTCCAGAACGATTTGCCGATTTATGTAGCAACTACGATGCGGTCGGATTATATTGGGCAATGTTCTTCTTTCAGGGGATTGCCTGAGCATATTGGCTTTTCACAGTTTTTCGTGCCGCGTTTAAAGCGAAAGGAATTAAAACAGGTAATCGAAGAACCAGCTCTATTGAGCGGAAATAGAATATCAAATCGATTGATAGAACGACTGGTTTATGATATTTCAGAGGGCATTGATCAACTTCCAATCCTTCAGCATGCACTAAGCCAGATATGGCTCGCAGCTGACCAGGGCAATGCCGAGATGGATTTGATCCATTATGCCATGGTGGGAGGTATGCCTGTTAAGGAACTGCCTGAGGAGGACCAGAAAACTTTCCTGTCCTGGTATAAGACCATTCCAGAATATCAACACAAGTTCTTCCATGATACCGGATTGAACAGGGTCATAGAAATTCATGCGAGCAAATTGTATGAAAGTGCCTGGGAAGTATATAATGAAACCAATCCCGACCACCCAATATCACAGAAGGACGGTAAAAATGTTGTAGCCATGACCTTTGCCTGTCTCACAAAAATAGATAATAGCAGGGCGGTTCGAAACCGGATGACGGTCAATGAAATTACAAATATCATAAATAAGCCGGGGATCACAGAAGAAGTTGTCAGCCAAATCGTTAATATATTCAGGAAGGAAGGAAATTCGTTTATTCGACCTTTTATAACCGAAGATCCCGATACCGCATCGCTATCTCCTGATTCGGTGCTGGATATCACCCATGAAAGCCTGATTAGAAACTGGAGATCTCTAAATAAATGGGCGAATAAAGAATTTGAGTTTTATTCCACTTTTCTTGACTTTCAGAAGCAGTTGAACAGGTGGCGGGATCATGGAAAGAGCAGGTCATTTTTACTCCCCATCGGGCCACTAAATTATTTTGAAGAATGGTATGAACAATGTAAGCCTAATATCTGGTGGATTAACAGGTACGGGGACAAAGAAAAACCTGCTGAAGAATCCCTTGAGGAATCAAAGAATATACTGAACGACACGCATGAATTCCTGAAAAGAAGTGCCAGAAAAGTTATGGTTTCAAGGGCTTTTATGAAATACGGGGCACGGAAGATTGCAACCTTTTCTGCTATTCTCATCATGCTGGCTCTGAGTGGGTTTTACTGGTATGATGCTGAAGAAAAGAAAAACACAAGTGTTCTCGAAGAGGTCAGGGATAAAGCCTCAGGACTTTTGAACAGTCCGGAAATCGATGACTTTGAGAAGTCAATGTATTTGATTACTGAAGAACGTCTATACAATGGAACATTAATATCCTATATAGAAAGCAATGACGACCTGAAAAGCCGGCTGGGACTTTCTGTCAATGTATACAGGGTCATGAAGTTTATTGATAAGAAATTCAACAAACAGATAAAATTCAATCTTATTGAAATCATTTTAAGAGATATTGAAGATTATCATGATCGGGGAAACGATAAAGTATATTTTCTTGAACAATTAAATAAGTTTATTATTACTCTGGCATATGATGACTATTATATAACTGATCCCAGGATCAAACAGGTTATTTACTCGGTCACTGAATATATCCCATCTTTTGTTACCCTGTTCTATAATGATGTGTCATTGATGAAATCTGCGGTTTCCATTGAATTAAATGAGGCAATAAGTCTCTGGTTAACCTTTGGTAATCCTGAACCACATGAGCTGCAACATTTGATAAATGCCATATCACCTTTTACTGGTGATAATGCTAAAGCTGCATTTGAAGTATATTACAAAGAAGGAAGTTATGAACCAAATGGTCGCTTATCGAATGATCATAGTGGAGGGTACCACATGCTGGCGACCCTGTATGCGGCCCTGGGTGATAATGATGGGATCATTTCCTGTTTTGAGAATCTGGATGAACAATATTTCATAGGTAGCCTATTTAATAATTACAATAATGTAATAGGATACTTATATCAGTTTAAACACCAGGCGAATGTTTCAGCACTTATCAAATGGATTCACGCACATTACCCCTCAGATACACCAACGACGATATATCGGAATATGGTCATCAGAGCGGGATATATACCTTCATTATATTCAGTGAATTTCTTTAAAAATGCTGTCAGGTCTCATAAAGGCTATTTTCATGTAAATCTCGGAATGGGAGACAGAAAGATTTTCAGAGAAATTGTGGAAGATTATGAAAAAGAAATTAATAAACTCAGTAACAGGGATGAAAGGAATTTTCTGATGGCTTTTAATCTTAAGAGGATTGCGGTCTTTGAATATAAATACCATCATGATAGAGGCTCTCAATTGGATCCCTTTGAGGTCGAAGAATGGTTAGATAATTCAATGGATTATTACCGGAAGGTAAGTCAGAGTTATTTAAATGAAGAAATGTCAATTACGTATCCTTATTGGGGAGATGGAATCAGGAATAAGCAATTCCCAAGAAAACAACTTTATATATATCCCGATTATATGGATGGATGGTTCAGCCTGACCTACCAGACAGATGGCTTTTTTGAATATCTCTTGGAAAAGGATCTTCTTAAAGATCTGTATACAACGCGGGAAGATCTGGAAATGATTCATTTATGGATCAGCCAGGCATATGAGTTATGGCCGGATTTTTCCATATCATTCACAAATTCATATACTCTTCCAGACCAGGTGTTGCTTAACATACTTGAGTTTGTCGACAAACACCCTGAAGGAGAGCAATTTGACCAGAATCTATTGCAAATAATACTCTCAAACAGGGCCTTTGCCAGGGGCGATACGCTTAACGGCATTAACCATTATAAAAATCTTAATATAGGTACCATTGCGTCTTCTTCCACCCGGTATGAATACTTAAACCAGACCTTTTTCCTGAACCAGATGAAGGAGCTTTCCTTTCATCTTGCAAGTATGGGGAAGATAGAAGAGTCGGTTATGGTGAGTGAGAAATTCCAGAAGGATTCGCATGAAATTATCAGTTACATTTTTAATGCGGATAAGCTTTATAATATGGATTATAACCCTGATTCCTTTATTTTCTTGGATTCTGCATTCTCGAAAATGGAAACACAAAATTTATCCAATCTGTCCTTTAATGAAGATTACCGGTTCAAATTAATTCATGTATTAAGTAAGATGGGAGGAGAACGGCTGAATTCTATGGCCAAGGATGTTTTAAGGGATATAACCGAGGGTAATAAGTTCGATGCTATCCTTAGTTATGTATGGGGAGCTACGGCCGACCAGAATTATTATAATGCGGTATCCTCAATTCCGAAAACATTGACAGAATCACAGGAATTGCAATGTTATGGAATGCTGCTTTGGGAGACCTGTAAACAAAGTGATAATGACAATGCCCATATTGGTTGGGAGCCTATGGATTTTATCATGGCTTATGATATGGATTATTACTTCTTTGTAGATAGTTAAAAACTGGCATAAATAATGAAAAAATACAATCCAATATATTACTTATTGTTTGTCCTGATCATTACAGGAGCTTTTTCTTCCATGGCTTTGAACACTTACGGAATGAAATTGATTGGGTTTTCCTGTCTTGGTTTTGCATTAACGTTTTTCCATGAGCTGGTATTTGGGATTAAAAAGCGCGAAGACCTTGATTCCTGGAACCGGAAAACTTTGAGCTATGAACTGATATTGCTGACCGTTTTATCTATACTTTTTTTCATGCGGAGCCTTTTGATTTCCTTTCCGTTCGCTGAAGAAATATTCATCCTCACTGTTTTATTGCTTATTGGGAATTATGTATATATTGCCCGACAAAGTGTAAAAGAACTATGGAATATTTATAGAATTCCGGCCTTTGGCCTGATGTTTTACTATGCTTCTTTGATCCTGTTCTCTATTACATTTATAGTTGGTATATTATTCCCGGATGGAGGAGTGGTTATGGCAGTACTTGGGTTCCTGCTTCTGGGGGTTTTCGTATTGGTCGGGCTCTTTTATAAAGGTATGATTATTAACGGAGAGGATTACACATTATTTACCTTTACACAGAATCTGAAAAATAAAACAACCATTGCTTTTGTAGCTATAATAATGATATTCAGTTTTTATACCTTTCGTGATGCTGACCTGATCCCGGGGATGTATTCCGGCGACACACCCACCGGATATTTGCGATTGATTCAGGAGGCGGAAGCCGGTCCGGACAATCAGGAAAACAAAGTTGAAAGGTATATAGAGTTTAAGGACCATTACGAGCAGTTTATAGAAAAATACGGAAAGTAATATTATTTCTCCTTCATTTTGACTGATCCAGCTCATATTAAAATCAAGGCTTTTCTTAAAAAAGGACGTTATCTGGCGGCTTATAACCTGGCTGTAATATCACTTGAACTGGAACCGGATAATATAAATATAAAGCAACAGTATGGCCTTGCCCTGGTTAAACTTGGTTTGCTCGACAGGGCCAAATCCTGGCTCTGGGACCTTTATCAGAACTATAGCGATGATCCGGAAACTGCCGGGATTCTGGGCAGTGTTTTGAAAAGCATTTATAAAAAAGACAAAATTCAGGAAAATGCTGTTCTGTCCAGGGATATTTACCTGGAGAATTACAAAAAAAATAATAGTTTCTATACGGGCATAAACGCTGCTTCAATGTCTGAGGTAATAGATGATCATAAAATGGCCTCTTCAATAGCCAGGGAGATCACAGTTGAGATAAATCCGGAATCTCAGGACTTCTGGGAACTGGTTACCCTTGGGGAGGCTTATCTGCTTCTTGGAAATAAGGTATCAGCTATCAATGTGTACAAAAAGGCCAGAAATACCATTGAAAGAGATCATGGCATGTTCAACAGTGTTTATGGCCAGTTGATACTACTTTACGATCACATTGATGTTCCGGTCGAATTAATAAAATTATTCCAACCGCCATCTGTGGTAGTTTTTACGGGTCATATGATAGATCATCCGGATAGATCCAAACCTCGCTTTCCTGAAAGTATATCAAATCATATTGCAGAAGAGATATCCAAAACATTAGATCAACTTGACGCTGGTATTGGTTATAGTTCACTGGCATGTGGTGCTGACATCCTGTTCGTTGAAGAAATGATCAAAAGGAATGCAGAAGTAAATCTGTTTTTGCCTTATAATATGTCTGATTTCATCGAGTCGAGTATCAATTTTGCAGGACCGAAATGGCTAAGCAGATTTAAGAAAATCCTCGAGGATCATTCAGTCAACTACATTACCGAAGAAGGTTATTACGGGAATGATGATTTACACGCCCTGTTGGGTAGTGTCATTTTTGGTAAAAGCATTCTCAGGGCAGAATCTTTTGGTACTGAACCGGCCTTGTTAACAGTACTGAAGTCAAGTGGGAATGGACAGGAAGTTCAGGTGGGAGGTACAGAATATCTGGTAAGCAAATGGCCATTTAAGGATAATGTTCATTCTATAGATCCTGCTCATTTCATTAAGGAATATCGGGTTCCTGTTATTAAAAGAACAGTTACACCCACCAAAACCGCAGGCGATGTTCAGAACCGGAAGATCAGACACATCCTGTTTGCAGATGTGGTGGGTTACAGTAAGCTCAGTGAAGATAAAACACCCTTATTTGTTGAAAATCTTCTTCAGGATATTTCAAGAAACACAGGAGCATTATCACATCAGCCGGAAATCCTGAATACTTGGGGAGATTCGATATTTGCAGTTTATTCCAATATCGAGGAGATGATGGAATTTGCTATAGCACTTCAAAAGACGTTGATTGATTCATCGTGGAACACTATGCTTGATGACAATTCCCAGGTATCTATGAGAATAGCCCTTCACACCGGTCCGGTCTTTCTTCTAGATGATCCGCTGACGCAACGTAAAAATGCATTTGGTAACCATATTAACCGCGCAGCCCGTATGGAGCCTGTTACTATGCCAGGGAATATATATGCCAGTGATCAGTTTGCATCAGTCTTAAAGATAGAATGTTATAAAATGTATGATTTTGAATACGTTGGCATCATTGACCTGCCGAAGGAATTTGGTAAACAGGAAATGTACCAGATCAATATTCCATCCAGATCAAAAACCTAAAAGAGGAATGGCAGTAATCCCTTCTGTCTTCACTAGGGCCATCTTATTAAGCTGCCTCAATCCCGATATTGGTAAATCACTTCAGATTACACTGCTTATACATTTATTTATTCAATTTAATGGCTGGTATAAGGTATTTTTCAAGGATTTTAAAGGGAGGTCTTTTTGTAAGATAATTACCACCGGTAAATGTAATAACAGTGTTTAATTCCGGCAATACCATAATATGTTGACCTCCAAATCCGGAGGCCGTAAACATATTAATGGGCTTCGCTGATTTGTAGTAAGTCTTTATCCACCATGAATAGGTATATCCCATTCGACCGGAAGCCTCTCCGGGAATATTAATTCTATAATTCCCCGGGAAGGGTGTTTTACTTTTTTCGATCCATTCTTCAGGCACGATTTGTTGTCCATCCCAAACACCCTCATTCAGATACATTGCGCCAAATTTAACCATAGCCCTTGGCGTGATCATTAAATTGTTACCATCCACTCCATTTTCAAATTTCACTGCCCAGAGGGCTGTGTCAACATTCAGCGGCTCAAACAGGTATTTCTCTGAGAATTCATCAATGCTCATATTGGAGGCATTATGGATAATTTCACCCAGCAGGACCATGCTGCCAGTAGAATAATTGAATGCCGTTCCGGGTTCATCTACTAAAGGTTTTTCCAGAATATAGGTAATGGGATCTTTGTCCTGAAACCAGATCCCAATAGCTGGGTTATCGGCACTGCTATAGGGCGCGGACCATTCCTTCCATTCCAGTCCAGAGGTCATGGTTAAAAGGTGTTCAATCGTAATCTTCTCCTTTCCTCCTGTACTTAAGCGACTGTGATCAGTTAAATAATCAAAAATGGATTGATGGACATTGTCAATAAGACCTTTTTCAATGGCTATGCCTATACAAGCCGAGGTCAGGCTTTTAGTGGCTGACATAATATTATGCAGCATATTACCATCCCAATTGACATTATCACCATGATGAGCGGGGCCATCCCACTGGAATTTATGTCCTTCAAAGTATTCCTCAAGGACCAGTTTACCATCTCTGAATATCAGGATGGAATGGAGCTCCTTATATTGGCCATTCAGGATCTTATTAATAGCCAATTTGACCATCGTTGAATCAATATTTACATCATACAGAGTACCTGTGTGAATTCCATCATTCTTATATTCAGGTTCTTGATAAATATATTGCCTGGAGAGATCTAACTGACAACTCACCAATAGAATGGAAAGCAATACTATGGACGAGATTAATATCTTCATATTAATTAATTTAATTATTCCTAGCCTATGTTTTAATTCATACAATAAAAAGCCTGTAATAATTTAATTAGTAACCTTTGCATGATTATCAGGGATCAATTCTACATCATTAACTTCTTTTAGAGGAGTCCGAATTGTCTTTTTTTCTTTTAAACCAAATAATGGCCTGACAAAGGAGATCCTTCTAATCACAAACTCATAAAATGCCAGACTGCCTGTAAAGGTTGAAACGATGATTAATATAAATTTCAATGTGGCAGGAATGCCCAGCGGCATTATGAAATAAGATCCAAGGTACAGGAATACCATATGAATAATATAAATCGGATAGACGGCCTGGGTAAGATAACTTAAAACCCTGCCAGGATGGTTTAAATACTTACGGGCAAAACCAAATACTGCCATGATCCATAATACTGATTCCATGGAAAGCAAATAATTGGGTGCTTTGAGATCGAATAAGAAGTATCGAAGAAGGAATAAGGTCAAAGCAGAGATTATTAAAACCCATCTCAATTTAAGCACTGTTTCCCAGAATTTATCACCGGAATATATGATCAGGAAGCCTGACAGAAAAGCCAGCAAACCCATAAAAAAACCATGAAGTGTCATTGAGTACATTTCATAAGTATCCGGCCGGAAAAGTATGGCTTCCAGGATGAAAGCAATGATTATTACAAGAATCCCTATTGGCTTGCTGAATAACCTTTGTACCCATTTGTGGATTCTGCCATGCTCGTTCTTTTTAAGGTAAAAAAACAGTGGTGATAATAATATGACATAAATAAATATGTTCCCCAGAAACCATAAATGCACAGGATGGTTGGTATAGACCAGGTCCTGCTTATAATACATCTGCCAAATAAAAATATGAACCGGGACCACGAATATGATCCCGAATATGAAAGGAAGAAGTATCCGTTTGGACCTTTCCAGCATCAGCTGCCACCAGTTTCTCTTTCTCAAGGCAAAACAGACACCCATGCCCGATACAAAGAACAACAGTGGAATTCGCCATATATTGAGCATGGACATGGGAATCCACAGGCCGTTCAGAGGTTCATCGTTCTGGATAAATTGAATGAATACACCCCAGGGTTGAAACCCAATGCCAATATGGTATATCAATAACAATCCTATGGCAATTACCCTGAGCCAATCAATATCGTATCTTCTTACTGTAGTTTCCATGTTTTCATTTTTTAACGATTTTTCCGACTAAGATCCTGTAATCTTATTGCAACATCTCAGCTATTACAGGTCTCGTTTTTTCCAGTTGATCATAGTTCAGTTTTAGTCCTAAAGGTCCCAGGTCTTTACTGAACTGATCATAAATGGGTTTTACAACCTCGAAAGGAGCCAATACGGATTCACGTGCAGTAGATCCATAGTTGTTTTTGATGTTCTTATCGATTCCATGGTCCAGTAATATACTGACAATTTCAGTCCTGCATAAGAAGGCTGCGGAATGCAGTGCTGTACCTCCTTCCTTGTTTGTTAAATTAAGGTCTGCCCCGCCTTTGACCAAAGCTTCAGCTACCTCAGTCTTGCCGAAGGTGGCTGCTATGATAAGTGCTGTTGATCCGTAACCATCCTTTTGGTTGAGGTCTGTGCCAGCTTTTATATGATTCTGAATGGTCTTCAAGTCACCAAATAGTGCTGCGGTAAAAATATCCGTTTCAGGAGGATCAACCTGAGATTCTGATTCAGCAGTAGATTTAATCCCTTCAGCAGAAGCTGCTGGTTTCCCATTACAGGATTTCATGGTTAACAGTGCAATAAGCATTAATGGTATCACTGTTACTTTCAGAAAATGTGTTTTAAGAGCTTTCATAATATTGTTATTTAAGTTATAATTAATATGATTAGTGTAAAGTTCAGACTTATGATAAGGCATTAATAATCAACTAAGCGGACAATCATATCAAGTTTCAGCCATGAGTTGCAATTATGAAGCATGCGTATAAATTATGACGCAAATGATGAAGTCATCTAAAAAATTTCTATTTTCGGCATATCTAAATAAATGATTCTTTATCCCGCTCTATGGAGAACGATTTTCTAGATAAAATCACTAAAGTGATAGTAGCGAACATGTCCAATGAGCAGTTTGGTGTTTCAGAGCTCGCAGGTGAAATTGCCATGAGCAGATCTAACCTGCTCCGGAAGGTAAAAAAGATGACCAATCTTTCGGTCAGCCAGTTTATTAACCAGGTCCGGCTGAATAAGGCCATGGAAATGCTGAATGAAACCTCATTAACAGTTTCTGAGATTTCCTACGAGGTAGGTTTCAGCAGTCCATCGTATTTCATTAAGTGCTTTCGGGATCATTATGGTTATCCACCTGGAGAAGCAGGCAAACATAATCTAAAGAATAAAAGCCAGGAAATCAGCAGTGCCGGGTCCCATGTTCATCAATTGGCAGCTATCATGTTTACCGATATAGAGGGATATACTGCATTGATGCAACAGGATGAAGCCAAAGCGCTGATTTTCAGAAGCCGGCATCGTGAAGTATTCAGGGAAATCACTGATAAGTATAAAGGTAAGATCCTGCAGTATTATGGAGACGGTACCTTAAGTACTTTTAATAGTGCCATAGATGCTGTAAAATGTGGTATTGAACTTCAGCTGGCTTACCGGGAAGAGCCCAGGATACCAGTAAGGATTGGCATACATAGTGCAGACATTATTTTCAGGGAAGATGGGATAATAGGTGATGGCGTAAATGTAGCTGCCCGTATCGAATCCCTGGCTATACCTCAGAGTGTACTGATATCAGAGAAGGTATATGATGAGGTTAAGAATCAGGCTGGGATCCAGGCTGTTTCTTTAGGAGAATTTGAATTTAAAAATGTTAGCAAAGCAATGGAGGTGTTTGCTATTGCTAATCCGGGATTAATCGTTCCGGAAAAAGAACAGATTAAGGGTAAACTGAAACAGGATTTAAATGATAGAGATTCAGGATCAGGATTAAAGGGAAAATGGGTTCTTTTCAAATGGATTGTGATAATATTGTCTGCCATATTGGTTGGTTATTTGTTATTCACCACAACCCGTTTGGAAAAGCCTGAACAGGTGGATACCTCCTTTGATCAGGAACTTGACAAAAAATCAATTGCCGTATTGCCCTTCAGGAACGAAAGTGATGATGCTTCCAATGTTTATATCATCAATGGATTGATGGAAGCGATACTCAATAATCTGCAAAATATTGAAGACCTGCGGGTGATTAGCAGGACTTCTGCAGAGAAATACCGGAACATCTCTAAAACAAGTCCTGAAATTGCCAGGGAGTTGAATGTAGGTTACCTGATAGAAGGCAGCGGGCAGAAAATTGGTGACAAGATTCTGCTGAATATACAGCTCATAGAAGCACAAACAGACCAACATCTGTGGTCTGAACAATACAATCGTGAGATAGGTGATATTTTTGAATTGCAAACGGAAGTGGCAAAAAACATCGCCGATGAGATTGAAGTAATCATTACACCTGAAGAGGAGGAGAGGATAAACAAGCCTCCTACAGATGATTTGGTTGCCTACGACTATTTCCTGAAAGGACTGGATTTGATATATACTTTTGATCGTGAAAAAGTATTGGAAGCCATTAGATATTTTGAAAAGGCAATAGAGCAGGATCCTGGATTTGCCCGCGCATATGCTGCAATAACTATGGCATATTATTATCTTGATGAAGGCCAGGCAGAAAAGAAATATGGTGACCAAATTGAGCATTATGGTGATAAGGCATTACTCCTTGATGCCACTCTGCCACAAAGTTTAATTGCCAAAGCATTGTTCTATATGCATAATGGCGAATATAAATTGGCAGTTCCTTATCTGGAAAAAGCATTGGAATACAAACCGAATTACGATCTGGTATTTGTATATCTGATAGATATCTATGTAAGCCATCTGCCGGATACTGAAAAATACCTTGAATACGCTCTTCGTGGTCTTCAACTTGATGTATCTTCTTATGATTCAATTGTTGCCAGTATATATTATCTGCATATCAGTAATGCCTTCATGCAATCAGGATTTATACAGGAAGCGGAAAAATACATTCAGAAATCATTGGATTATCAACCCGACAATTTATATTCTGCTTATGTAAAAGCATATATTTTATATGCTAAAAACAGGGATCTTGAAGCGACCGCTGATCTTCTCATCGATGCTTTAAATAGGGATTCTACAAGGCTTGATATCATGCAAGAAGTAGCCAAAATTTATTATTTTCAGAGGGATTATAAAAATGCCTATAAGTATTATAAAAAATTTACTGAGATAAAGGAAGCCTGGAACCTGGATATTTACAATTCTGAAAATCTAAAAATAGCAGTGGTATTAGACAAACTGGGATTGAAGGAGGAATCTGAGAAATATTTTACAAAGTATAGGGAATATTCCGAGAGTAATCAATCCATATACAGGGATATGAACCTGGCCATGTATTATTCCTACATGGGAGAGAGGGATAAGGCCATAGAACACCTCAAAGTGTTTTCAGAAAAAGATAATTATTTTTACTGGGTTTTGATCTTTACGGAGATTGACCCATTGATTGATAATATAAAAGACCTGCCTGAATTCAAAAAAATAATGAAAAAGATTGATAATAAATTCTGGGATTATCATAATCGGATCAAGTCATCCCTGAAAGAAAAAGATCTTATTTGATCTTATAGTATACAGGTCAGTCCCAGACAAATCGCCATTCACCATTTGCTTGCCTCTTCCATACAGTAGGGAATATCCCGGAATCCAGTTTCACCGCGCCTGATGAATCAGTCACTGAATAAGTATATTTCCCATAAGTATATCCAAGATCCCCTGATCCGGATACATCCACGAAATCCGGTTCCCAGGCCAGTTCTACTTTCCCAGGTCCCGGATCCTGATTGCCAAAACTGTTATTTATTGCATCTTTGCCTTTGATCAATATATTATTTCTCATCAATACAGCATTTTTTATCAGACAATTTCAATACTCAGTCATCACCCCTTGCTCTCTCGCCAGGCGGATTAAATTTCTGGTAATCAAGGGCTTTAGTATATTTTACCATTTATTTCCGCTTGCCTGATCGAACAATTCATATATTTTGATCCGGGTAATGTCAGATTACTTTATTGAATTCCAGTACTTTGTCTATCCAGAAATCCAGGTCATCATCAGCATCGAAGCCTTCCGGATCAATAAACAGGAATCCACGCATTACCTTTCCGGTGAAATCCATTACGCGGCTTTACTTGGATCACTTATCAGTTGAAATTACTACCTTCCCGAGCGCTTTCCCTTCTCCAAGAAGTCTCATTGCTTCAGGTGTTTCCGAAAGGGAATATGTTTTCTCAAGAATTGGATGATATGCACCGGAATTATAGAGTTCTGTTAAAGCATTCAAATCCTTATTGGGTTTATGTGCAAGAATTTCCAGTTTTTTACTGCTAGTGGCAGATAGTAATTTGCTGAAAAACATGGCCTGCAATATGGTAGACATGGAACCACCTACCATTACGAAAATACCATCCGGATTTAAAGCACGCTTGTACTCAGAGAGTGATTTATTTGCGACATTATCAATAATCAGATCATAATGCTTGCCGGTTTTTGTATAGTCTTCCTTTTTATAATCTAATACATGATCAGCACCCAGTTCTTTCAACATTTCCAGTTTATCATGACTGTCTACACCTGTAATTTGAGCACCTATATATTTTGCAATCTGTATCGCGAAAGTACCAACACCACCGCCTGCACCGTTGATCAGGACCTTTTTTCCGGTTTCGATCTTACCATAATCAAAAAGTCCCTGATAAGCCAGTACACCTGCTTGTGGGATGGAGGCAGCTTGTTCGAAGGTCATATTAACTGGTTTCAGAGCCAGCGAATCCTCAGGGGCACAAACATATTCTGCAAATCCACCCCATCCACATGCAGAAAGATCGCCAAATACCTCATCGCCCGACTTAAGGTTTTTCACCCTGGGACCGATTGCTTCTACCACACCCGCTACATCGGATCCTAAAATATGATATCGGGGTTTAAATAATCCCCACATCCTTATCAATAGGGGTTTCCCTCTTAATAGATCCCAATCCCATGAGTTAACTGATACAGCCTCCACCTTAATTAAAACTTCATTGTCCCTGGGCATAGGATTTGGAATTTCCTGTAATTCCAATACCTCAGGGGGACCATAGGTATGATATACTATGGCTTTCATGAGATCATGAATGTTATTAAATATATCATGTATGTACCGGTCATCATAGCCAACATGCCTTTAATCCATTTTTATGACAACATTTCCTGTTTTCTGCCCGGATAAAACATAGCTGAATGCTTCTGCGATATCTTCCAAGGGATATACTCTGTCAATAACCGGTTTGAATTTACCCTTTTCAACAAGGTCTTTGACTAAGTGGACACTTTTCAAAATATTAATAGGCAAGGGAAATCTGACTATTTTTCCACTACCGGGAGCAGGTAATTTTGCATATAATGGAGTAAACAAACTGTAATAAATATTTTCAGCCATCCACCCCAACTCGGAGGAAATGTAAATACCACCTGGTTTTAACAAAGGTTTACATTTTCCAAACGAGCTTTTACCTACCGTATCGAAAACGAAGTCATATTCATTACCATCCTTAGTAAAATCCTCTTTCGTGTAATCAATGATCCTGATAGCGCCCAGCGACCTGACTAAATCTATATTTTTAGTATTGCATACAGCTGTAACTTCAGCTCCAAAATAGACGCAAAGTTGCAGGCAAGCAGAGCCGATCGCGCCGGTGGCCCCGTTTATCAATACTTTCTGACCTTTTTTCAATACCACCTTATTTATGAAATTATAGGCATAATGTGCGCCTTCGAGGCTTGCAGCAGCTTCCTCAAAGGAGGAGTTTTCCGGCATTAGAGAAATGGCCTTTTTTTCGGCTATGCTTGTATATTGAGCATGTGTCAACAGACCTGAATCGTCAAATCCGAATACCTTATCACCTTTTTTGAAGCGGGTAACATTTTTACCAGTCATTTCAACTTCTCCCGCAAAGTCAGTACCCAGGATCTTTTTCTTGGGATGAAACAGACCCCCTCCCATTCTCATAATGAATGGTTTTGCCGTTAGCATGGCACAATCAGAACGGTTCACCGTCGTTGCATAAACTTTGACAAGTATCTCATTGTCAGCAGGGACAGGCATGTCAAGGGATTCAATTTTCAAAACTTCCGGCTGACCGTATCTGGTATATACACTCGCTTTCATTTTTTCCGTATTATTAAACTCCATATATTAATCCCTTTGTGGTTTTTTCAGTAAAACAGACGATATGTTAGTGCTTATTAAACTTAATGTTACAGGTTTTTAATCGATCTATTCGCAGTAAATATCGACTAGTATTAAATGAGTTATCTTATTGCCCTTTAACTGAAATGCTAATCTTAAAGATAGGAAAAGCGATGGATGTTTCAAAAAACTGCAAACTTCGATGTGTCACCAAATGGACCAGCTAACCAATTAGTCCCCTCTTGAATAGTATTTAATCAATAAGGCTTAGTTTCCCAATCCATCCTCCTCCGGAAGCCATATTAATATTTAATGTTTCAGAATTTGTGACAATTTCCTCTTTCAAAACATAATCCTCCGCTCGTTTATTAGCATTGGGGCCATCTTCAATGAACTCTAGTTTATATTTCTTGTTTTCCAGGAAGTTCAGGTCAATGTCTAACTTTTTATTCTTCCAATTAGTAATTGCTGCAACATACCAAATTTTACCTTTTCGTCTTGCCAATACTGTATGTTCTCCAATTTTAGACTGCAGAACTTTCATTTCATCCCATTCCAGAGGAATTTTAGAGATAAAACCGGTGCATTCATCTTCTGAGTAATAATCTGACGGACTATCAGGTAACATGGTCATAGGACTGCTCAATATAACAAACAATGATATAGCATGTGCTCTTGTTCCCTGTCCCATGGGATAGTCCCCAATTATTCGATGATTTGATCTGGTCGCATTGCGCATAGTGGCCGGGATGTAATCCATTGGACCTGTAACCAATCGAAGGTAGGGTAATAAATTATGATGGATTGGATTATCATTTCTATTCATCCCATTATATTCAAATTCAATTAGGCCTTCGCGGGTAAGTACATTAGGGTAGGCTCTTCGAAGACCTGCTGGCTTATAAGCCCCATGGAAGTTTACCACCATTTCCCTTTGTGCACATTCCATTGCCACCCGCTCATAGAAATCAACCATTTCCTGATCGTCACGGTTCATAAAATCGACCTTTATTCCTTTAATATTCCATTTTTGGAAAAGATCTAATGCGGTTTCCATATATTTTTTCAAACCATACCAGTGTACCCAGAGCATCAGATCGACTCCCTTTTCTTTTGCATATGCGGATACCTCCTCCATATTTAATTCCTTAACAGGATTTAATATATCGTGAAGAGGGGACCAGCCATCATCGAATAGAAAATATTGAAAACCATATTCAGCACAAAAATCAATAAAGTATTTGGCTGTTTCCGTATTCACACCAGCTTTAAAATCTACACCGAATATATTTCGCCTTCCCCACCAGTCGAATGCCACAACACCAGGTTTTATCCAATCAGTTTCATCTATTTTTTGTTCCGGAGCAAGTAAAAATACGAGATCATTGGTCAGCAGTTCCGCATCATTCCTGGCAAAAGCGAATATTCGCCAGGGGAAGGTTCTTTTGCCTCTGGTTTGTGCAATGAAATCCGTAGTTGTTTTAACCTGATGGTATCCATAGAGGTTCTTGCTTTCAATATATGTTTCCGGATGTTTAGGGTGCGTGGAAATCAATTTCTTTTTTCCAGTTCCCTGCAACCATAACCCCGGATATGAAGTAAGATCTGATTCTGCAATTAATAATCTCGGTCCATTTGCTTTCATAATCAGCAATGGTAAGTTGCAAAGCTTGCCATCACTTATATTACTTATTCTTTCATTCTCATATGGTGTTTCATAAGATGAATTAAAAGATTTTGAACTCTGAAACCATACGGAGTCATTTTCCGGGTATTGTAATTCCAGGTTTTCATGCAAAATTGTTATTGCTGCTTCTTTTTCCGTGAAGAAACGGTAGGCAATACCATTGTCATAAACCCTGAAGAAAAGACCAAAATCTCCCTGAAGCCATAGTGTCAGTTCGTTGCAATGATTTTTTATCTCAGACTTTTTTTCTTTTATTACCGGATGTATCAATTCGTTTACTTCTACGTTTGAACTTCGGTTAATTATTGGGCTTTTTCCTAGTATTTCGCCATTTTTCAGATGCAGGGAAATATCATTTGTTTCGAATAAAAGTTCATTTCGATAAAAGGCTTTGAAGCTGATATTTTTATCAATTTGCAGATCTATTTTCAATTGATTGTCAGGGGATAGAAGGGTATATTCTTCTGCATACAAGCCAAATGAAAATAATAGATGTATAATGAGGTAAAATAATTTCTTTGATATTCCTGTCATTTAAATATGGGTCATTATTAAATCTATTTTAACTTTAATTATTTCAGTAGTTCTCCAACTTCTTCTAGAATCCGGACTACTGATTCAGGGAGCAGGCCCTTGCTATTCGGTGCACAATTCAGTAAGTAAGTTGAATGCCTGGCATTCATTGGAATAAGCATTTTATTAACTATGTAGTCAGCATTTATTATCGGATCAGAATCCTCTCCCAGGGGGACACTCGAAAACCATCCCCCCTGAAGTTTATCGCAAACTTCTGAAGGAACGGTATTACCCTCAGGCGGCAAAGTTTTACTCCATGGGTATTCATAACCGGCAATATCTGTCATACTAAGCGATTTTGCATTATTACCAATAACAATACAACCGGGTTGCAATGAATGAATATAGTCTTTAATCAAAAGCCAGTCGCCTTTTTTCATACCACCATTCAGAGAAGAGAATTGGTCAACCCATAATATGTCTATATTACCATAGTTAGTCAATAATTCTTTAAATTGTTTCTTTATGAAACTTAAAGCATCGGCTGTGCCCTTTTCATAATTTTCTATCGGCAATGTATTGTATTCTGCCCATCTAGGATCATGTAAGGGGAAACAGTAATACAGTCCAACTTTAAGCCCTTTACTTCGAAAAGCTTCAGTGAATTCCTTGACGATGTCACCTTCCCCCCCTTTGTAGTTTGTGAACATTTCGATATCATGATCGGTATAGGAACTGTTCCACAGGCACCATCCCCCGGTATGTTTTATTGTAAGTATGGCGTACTTCATTTTTGCTGCTGCCGCCGCATCTGCCCACTGTTCACAATCCAGATTAGTTGGGTTAAAAATAAGTGGATCTTCCTTGCCATCAGACCATTCCACTCCCGCATACGTCCCCATATTATAATGTAAGAACATACCGAATTTCCAACTCAGGAATTCACTCTGAAGTTCATCCAGGTTGCGTTCATTATTATTATCAGGTTGCGCAACTACCCCTGTACAAACCAATAGTGATACAAAGGTGAATAACTTCGCAATTATTCTTATCTTTTTCATATTATAAGTTGGATAAAAACTTAGCACTATCTTCAAACATATCAGGAGATTGCTCAACGAAAACATTTTTCACACCACCTGCCTCTGCAGCCTTAAAAAAGTCCTCCCAGTCTACAATTCCCTGTCCGACTGGAACGGTTTTTTCCTCTTGCTCTGACCAGTCAGTCAGGTGGGCAGAAATAAAGCGACCTGGATATTTACGGAAATATTCTGATGCATTGTATCCAATATTAACTACAGCTACCTGGAACTGCATTTTTACGAGATCCGGATCCAACTCGTCGAGGAGGGCGTCGTATATTAATTCATCACCTCTTTTCTCAAATTCTCCATGGTGGTTGTGGAATCCAGCCTGTATACCGACGGCCTTCGTTTTTTCACCAATCTTATTGAGTTCGTCGGCTGCTCTGCGGAAGTCATCGACAGAAGCATCCTTTGGTAATCCAAAGCTTGAAAGTATAATTTGCTTAAAGCCCATTTGCGATGTCCATTCTATCCTGTTATCGAGACTATCTCTTAATTCACCCATCGTATAGTGAGAACTTGTACATTTGAGTCCTGAATCATCAATGATTTTACGCATTTCTGAGCCACTCATATCATTGAGGGATTTGAATCCCGCCATTGAATACCCCAAAGGAGAGCACATCTCAACTTCCTTGTAACCCAAATTAGCCATCATTTTTAAAGTGCCAGGGAAATCATCAATCAACTTTTTTCTTATGGTCCAGACCTGAAATCCAAAGGATCCTGCTGCATTTTTATTTTTCAGACCATATCCGAAGCTTACAGGACTGATTAAGGATGCTGAACCAAAGGCCAGGCTACTTTTGATTAAAAAATCTCTTCTTGTCGTTTTCATGGGAAATTGAATTATATATTAAGAGTAAAAAATTCCTGTTGATTTTTACTAAATCCAGATTAAAAAATTGAATTCAGCGTACATTCTATTGACTCTAAATTAATTTATTTTTCATTGATCTTTCTATGAACTTCGTTTTTATATTTGATTGATCTATGACTATAAGTAATATTTTTTATTATATTGCCTTGAATAACTCAAAAACATGGTTTTAGGTACATTCACTATTCCCGGACAGTCCATATAAAGGAATCCCCCAGAAGTTCTTTATAATTCTTTTTCAGTTTCTTTTTGAGTCTTTTAATTGCTCGATTTTTATCGGCCGATAAATCCTCGTCTTCATGAATGTCTTCAGATACTTTGTAAACCTCAAAATCAAGGAATTTTGCTGACCTGATCTCAGAGATATTCCTGTCATTTAGGTTCTGGTATTTTTTCTGAAGGTCTAATTTTGCCAGAACCTTCCAATCCCCATCCCGCATGGCGACCTGATGTTCATTCAATGAATTGTAATAGGCCCATATTAAAGGTTTATCCCTTTTAATTTTATGGCCTTCGATGACAGGGAGAAAACTGGTTCCGTCAAGAGCAATATTTTCTGGCAGGTCTTTTCCAGCGAGTTCGCAAAAGGTGGGTAGAAAATCAAGCGCAGATACAGGTTGATTGCTTATCTGACCTGGTTTGATTTCAGTTGGCCAATACATGATGCCGGCAACTCTGAATCCTGCTTCAGTGGTCCATAGTTTCATGCCCCTTAAGGGATCCGGAGATCCGTATGAATAACTTGCATTAGGATATCGGTTGAGGGTTTCCGGCCCATTATCAGCCGTGAAGATCACAAGTGTATTGTTCTCTATTGATAGTTTTTTCAGAGCCTCAAGGACCTTGCCCACAGCCAAGTCAATGTTCTCTACATTGGCAAAATAGGTAGCTTCCTTTTTGTTACTGGCGATATCCAGGTAATCATTGGTTAATTCAGCCGGAGAGGCAACCGGTTCATGTGGCTCATGAAAGGCCAGGTACAAAAAAAAGGGTTGATCAGGTTTCTCCTGTTTGTGGTTTTTGATCCATTGGATACCTTCATCTGCGACGATCTGACAACTATACCCTTTGATTTCCCCAACTGGATTTCCATTTCTCACAAAATTTTCAGGATTCTCGTGGGAAGGGGAAGCATTATTATGGGTTCCTAACCAGTGATCAAATCCTGCGTCATCGGGTTGTGGTTGTTCGGCGGAATTGAATATCGAATTACAATGCCACTTACCGGCCATTACAGTTGCATATCCAGCCTCCTTTAATAGCATAGGAATAGTTGTTTCCCTACTTTGCATATGAACTTGTTCACGGGCATCGGGTTTGATATCACCTGCAGGAGGTATCCAGTCAAATACTCCGGCCCGGTTTGGACTTCGTCCGGTTAACAGACCTACCCTGGAGGGTGAACATACTGGAGCACTGGAGTAAAAATCTGTAAAACGTATACCCTGCGCGGCCATGTTATCCAGGTTTGGTGTTTTAATATGTGGATGACCATAACAGGAAAGGTCTCCATATCCCAGATCATCACAAAGGATAACAACAATATTAGGGTGATTTTCCTGGGGAAAAACCCGGTTATTAAAAGGGAGTATTAATTGAAAGAGGATAAATAGAATAGTCGACCGCTTCATTTGTCAAAGATTAAATTTTTAAAACATTTTGAATAAAATCCAATATAACTCGCTCATCTCCTAAAACCGACTTTGGCAAAAAACTATTTTCCGGATCTAAAAAATGTTCAAATTCCTTTGATAATAAATATAGACAATGGGAGGGAGGATTCAAATTCGTGTTTTAATCACCCGTATAGAATCCCATTTCAAATCATATCTACGGAGATTCAGTACAAATCCCTTTTATGGAATCCCTTTTCAGATCCCCTGGCTTGACAATTGATATGCTACCATTTCCTGTGTGTTCCGTAAAAGCAGAATATCACCCACCATTGCCGGATGATTCCAGGTTTTTCCTTCAATAGCTTTTATCCGTGCCAATTCCTTAAATCTATCCGGTTTAGCCTGAACCAATGCAAGTTCACCCCTTTCAGAAAGTATTAGCAATAGATCCTGATCAGCAAGGAGTATGAGCTGACCTCCGTACCGGCCCCCTCTCCACATGCGTTCACCTTCATCCAGGTTTACACAAACCAGCATGGGGCCATTAAATCCGTAGGCATGGCCCTTATGGACCACGAAATCATTAAAATTCGGCTTTAGCTGGCTTGAAGTCCATTTTTCCTCCACTAACCATTCTCCTGATTTTTTTGAAACATTAATCCTGCGCAAGCCTCTGCCTTCATCGTAGCTGATCAGGATATCACCATCATCTATTACGGCGGGCTGAACAATAACACCTACAGGCCAGCGGTAGGACCATATAACCTTTCCATCCACGGCATCCAGGCTTGTAATCCCTTTACCACCCATAAGTAAAACCTGCTTTATCCCGTCGATTGTAAGGAGATGTGGTGAACTATAGCTATCACCCCCGTCAGGGCCCATCCATAGCGATTTACCCGTTTCAATATCATAGGCTACCAACTTTCCTACGGCTGCCACAATTACAACATCATTGACAACCAGCGGGGAACTGGAATATCCCCAGCCAGAGTGTTCCACATCTGCATCAGAAATTGGATTTCTGGACCAGATAAGCTTTCCATTCATTGCATCCAGGGCATTCAGGATACCGGTGGCGCCCAATGTATAAATGCGACCGTCATGCAGGGTTGGAGTTGAACGTGGACCGGCACCCGCATGGGAATCCCAGAACCTGGCTTTATCTGCATGTGACCAGATCGGATCACCTGTTTTCATATAATAGCAGGATACGATCTCTTCTTCTCCACGTTGTTCCTGTGTAAATAATAGATCACCATTTACTGCAAAGGATGAGCATCCAGGCCCAATAGGTTTTCGCCAAATTTCTTTTGGGCCATTTGATTTCCAATCTGATTCAATATGAATGCCTTTAACAATCCCATCGCGGTTTGGCCCTCTGAAGCCGGGCCACTCAGTTTCAGAGGGAAAACTGATATCCAGGGTTGCAGGATCCAATGTCACAATCTCCGTGTTGACCAATAACTCTTCCTCTGCTGTTTTAGACCACCGCCATTTAAGATCCACGCTAAAATCCCCTGTTATTCCATCCGTTCTAATGAGCAACCACCATCCGCTGGCCAAAATAATAGTTGATACCATGGAAATACGTCTTATTCTATCAGAAAAATTCCTTGTTGCAACAGCCCAGATTACAAATAAAACAGTCAGGAGCGGTATCGCAAATATAAAATACATCATACCCTGTCCTCCTGTCGCTATAGAAACATGGTTAAATCGTGATATCATAGCTACGGAGACGATCATCAGTACAATGGCCAACCATCTTTCGATCCTTTGTGCACGACTGAAAAAAGCCCACCATATGATAATCCCCAATCCCAGAATGAATCCTCCGAAAATACCTATTATTTCAGCATTTGGTATCAGGTTTGGGATTACATAACTAATTATTACCAATGCCATGGCAAGGCTAATTCCTGGCCAGAGCCTCAATGATCTGTTAGGGGTTTTATCCGAAATACTGCTTTTAGTGTTCATATCATTAATAATAATATAATCAACTTAATGATGTTGATCTTTTGATTATTGTTTCTGTGTTTATTAAGATTAAACCATTTATAAGGTAATAATAATTTTCCCGCTAGCATGTCTAGTTTCATAGTGTTTTAAGGCAATGACTATATTCGCAAGGGGGAAAGTCTTTTCAATTATTGGTTTAACGTTGCCGGATTCTATCAATCCAGTTAGGAAATCCAGATCTTTATTTGTTTTAACGGTCATGCCACTCAGTCTTTTTCCATCCTTTCCAGACAGCATTGGGCCTAACAGATTGGCCTGAAATATCTGAGACATGGTGCCACCCGTTGCGATGTAAACACCCTTTGGGTTCAGTGCTTTTTTGAAATCCCTTATCGGACGATATCCAACTGTGGAAATAATGAGATCAAAACCAGTCCCTTTTTTTACAAAATCTTCCTTGGCGTAGTCAATTACGTGGTCTGCGCCTATTGACTGGACAAGATCGAAATTTCTGGAACCACATACAGCCGTAACTTTTGCCTCAAAATATTTGGCAATCTGGACAGCAAATGTCCCAATCCCTCCGGAGGCGCCATTAATCAGCACGTTCTGATCAGGCTGAATATTTCCGTGATCCTTCAGCGCCTGAAGGGCTACCAGACCAGCTTCTGGTACAGAAGCTGCATCCACGAAAGATAGGCCGGCAGGTTTTATTAACAATTCTTTTTCAGGAGCTGCGACATATTCTGCGAAAGTGCCAAAACCAGATTCCGACACATCCCCAAATACTTCATCACCTGATTTAAACTGCTTAACATTCTTACCAGCTGTTTCTACAATTCCAGCCACATCATTTCCGGGTATTTTTTTCCCCGGCTTAAAAAGTCCGGTAAAAAACCTGCCAATAAACGGCTTCCCTTTTATAAATAACAGGCTATTGTAATTGATGGATGTGGCCTTTATTTTGATCAAAACCTCATCATCTTTGGGGATCGGCTTTTCAACTTCCTGTAATTTAAGATCATCAAGGGGACCATATTTGCTTACGCATAATGCCTTCATATGATTTTATTTCAGTGCACATAGTGCATCATTTATAATTTGTGTGCAGGGAACATAAAAAATTTATCTATATAAAGATAATGAAGAAGACTATGGGTAGCAATCCAATATGTATCTTAGCTCATAAAACTATATCAGTGGTTTATCCGGATGAATACTGGTATATGAGATCATTTTTTCCCTGATACAATTTTCCCGGCAATCCAGCCCATTGGGATATAGGCACCAACCAGGTCTACCAGAGTAAACCAAAGGGGAGAAGGAAGCATAAATACATTTATAATACCTCCAATCATAAAAAACAGGCCGATACTCAGAGCGAATTTCATTTTATGTGATGCTGCAATCAGTCCGGCAATAATTGCTCCCGCGAGTGTTCCCAGAGCATGCGCTAAGAAAGGGAATATAAAATGTCGTGGTTGAAACAGATGCATTGAAGCTTTAAGGCCATCCATAGTGGTTACATCAGCACCTTCAGGTGGAGGGATGATTGAGCTGCTTATTGCGATGATTCCCATATTTACCACGCTGCCCACTACCAGGCCTGCAATTACAGCCAATACATTTCGAATAATTGGATTCATTTTTAGAATTTGGTTTTTGATTTAATTAGATCTTATTAATTTCAGAGAATTACGGGTTTCTGTAATTTCTAAAATAAGGGAAATAAATTTACAAATCCAATTATTGCTGTTCTGATGCCCCGTTATTTATAAGCTTAATAACCAGGGAATTACATATGATAATAGGATATACGGGTTTTGCTTGATAAAATTGCCTGTTTGGAAGCTGAACCTAAGTTTGATTCAGAATCTCAAATAATTTCTCCTAAGTGCCTGAACTATACTTTATTGCCGATTCGGTCTTACATCCAACGATTGCCGGAGCCTCCCGGATGAGATCGTCATTTACAAGCGCTTCTACCATAAACAGGGCAAAGTCAATTCTACGGGTGATATTGCTTTCCAGGATGGGATCCCCGACATGTTTGCTCCATACCGGAAGGCCCTGGCTATCACCCTCTTCAAGGTCGCTGCCCCTTACTACAGTCCATTTTTTATCGCTGGCAAATATTCTGTTGGTGGCCTCCACCTGGTCATTTATATCAAATACTCTTATAAAACGTCCAAGCCACCCTGCAACATTTACCATGAATTTGAATTTTCCGGAATATTTGTCTTTTCCATCCCGGCTGATATGCCAGCCGCATGAAAATATCAAACGTGCATCTTGTGGGGCATAGTCTAGCACTGCCTGAGCTGTTCCGGTTGAATATCCCTTTACTCCCCATGGGACGAGTACGGTAAGAACGCCCTGACATTCACGGACAGCTTCTTCAATAACCTTGCGATCATTTGTAGCCCCAGGTACTATCCGAATACGATTGGAATAATTTTTTAACTTATCAACACTCTTTTGACGGCATACAGCTACCACTTCATAATCCCGGTCTAGTGCATGTTGGACCATATACCGGCCAAGCTTGCCGGAAGCACCAATAATACATACTTTCATAATTATCTTAATTCAAACATGACATCTAATATCTCAATCTCAGGTGCTTCGAGTAATTTATATGCCTGAGGTATACTTGCTGCTAATTCAGATTCATGATATGCTTTAAGAGATTCCATCGAATCCCATATGTAAATTCCGGCAAAATGATGCGGTGGAGAAGCCCGCACATAGTATTTCTGTACCAATCCGGGTATGGCTTTAAACTGTGGTGCACGCTCTTTTGCAATTTTTAAAACTTCATCCTCCTTTAGGGAAGTTTTAAGTTTAATGATTTGAATAATTTTTCCTTCAGTTTCAGGTTTCATTTGCATCTAGTTTTAGTTTATTATACATAAATTTCAATTTTCATTTAACCTCTTTTCTTTTCCTGATCCGTTTTCTGGCCCATGATAGGACCAGAATAGTAATTACTGCAAAAACAGCAACCATACTGTACTCGATAAGATGCCATCGTTCCTCCAACAGAGTGATCGTGTAAAGGCCATAAAATAAACAGCTACTATTCCGACAGCGATCGCAATTTCCGCACCACCGGGACGCACCATCAATCCTTCCGTTACGATGGTCATCCCGACAAAGAACATTCCCAGAAGAAAAAATACGGCTTGTAGATCGTGATTTTGTAAATATGCTGCCATTTTCAATGCCAGCCCCAGGGTAGAGTATATTACTATAACAACAACAATTACGAAAATCCAGAGACGTTTTTCCCTTTTGGATGTAAATAGACCCACAATATTGACTTGCCGGGGTTATTCAGGAGAAGGATTTTTCAATCAATCCAAATTAAATATAGTAATATTTTGCATAAGTGCAATCACCTTTAAAAATCTAAATAAACGGATGTATATGTATGCAACCCCGGCCAATCTCGTAAATAAACAGATAGATATTTATACAGCCCCGGTCAAAACAGGAAATTATCTGATTGGAATAATCATATCAATCCGGCAGAGAGAGTTTTCTGTCTTCACTTATTTCTCCTTCAATGTTATAGTAGGCGACTACTTTGTCAATTTTTCCTTCCTTCACATAATGCCATTCACTGACATCCAATGAAAAATTTCCCTTTTTTGCAGTATAGCGGATGCAGGCTTTGTTCTCTTCGTATATTACATCATGAATTTCAAAACGATGCCCTAAGAATTTGTTTATATTCGCCACGATTAGATCAAGGTAGGCCTTTTTCCCTTCTATTGTCCCGTAAGGGCTTGTGTGCGTGAAATTCTCAGATATAGGTAAATTCATAAATTCTCCATTCTCCCACCTTTCAAACCATGCATTTACTAAATCCATTATTTCCATTTCTGATCTTTTTGTGTTCAACCAATATTTGCCGATACGTGTTCAATCATCCAATCTACTATTTTTTCAAAATCATAGTCAAGAGGACCATTTTCCCACTGCTCGAGTGAATATATTCCTTTGAAACCTCCCTCTTCCATGATTTGAATACATTTGTCAAAATCAAACGATATATGACTATAATTGTCATCAAAGGCGTGGGTTTTTGCAGAGACCAGCAGGGTATAGGGTGCGATCATTTTTAATGCCTCATAACGATCAATATTTTCCGGATAATTTCCGAAATCTGCAAGGAGGCCGAACCCTTCTCCTTGCATTTTCTGTGCCAGTTCCAGATGATTTTCAGGGATAGACAACAAATCAAAATGATTTTCAGCAAGTAGGATCATATCCTGACTTTTTGCGTAATCGATTAATATTTTCATTGATTTCATGCCTTCTTCAAAGGATTTATGCATAAAACTAGCCCTGACCATTTTAGAGCCAAGAAATTTCCCAACATCTATCCATTCTTTAATCTCCTGTACAGCCGATGCACTGTTGCCATTCTCAGGATTGGATATATCTTTTCCCGGTGTATCGGCCTGTATATTGATCAGCTTACAGTTGTTTTTCAGGATCGATGTTTTTAAGTCCTTCAGGTAGGATTTTTCCCGGGATTCAAAATGCTCTGACCAGAACTCGAGATTTCGAATTCCGAATCTTTCTGAAAAATATTGTGGGATATCCCTCAGTGTAAGTTCGTCAGAGGTTAAATCTGGATTGGTGCTTGAGAACTTATTTCGGAATACAACCGTTGTTAAACCAATCCTTGACATGGGATCAGGTCTTGGGACATAACTAAATATTGCTGGACCGGCTAGGAGTGTGCCAACAGCCATCCCGATTTTACTTAAAAAATGTCTTTTTTTCATTTTATAGCGATTTGTAAACGAATATTGAATTCATTGAAATCATTTGGAATAGGGATCATAAGTTCCATCCATTACAGTTTTTACAGCTTCAAGATGTTGAAATCCAAATTTAACATCAGGCAAGAGGTAACCGCCTTCAATCCATTCATTCCATGAGAAAATGGTAATAAGTTTTGGTTGTTCCGGGTGATCATCACAATACTTTCTCGCCAGCTCAAGGGAAGCTGCAAAACTCTCCGGTGATTTGTTGAAGCGAACGATATCAGCTTCCCCTTTAGCAGGGAATCTTGGCGTATCATCCCACCCGATAGATGCATTAGGAAAATAGGGAATCGTCAGACTCGTGTCCCACTGATCTCTCTGCTCGACAGCATTCGTTGCCCACTTAATATAATCCTGCTGCTTGGACCATCCCCAGTTATATTTTGTTACACTGTTAAATTCCAGAGATTTAATGTTATTGACCATATCTTCGTTTGGACTTCCAAAAACAACCAGTTGAAGGTGAAGTCCGGGATACCCCGCTTTATGGGTTTCAGCCCTGAAATAATCCAGAGCCTCTTTTGCTTCCTCAATGCCACCAAGACCTTCCAGTAAGTTCCATAAGGCAAAAATTGAAAAAACTGGTTTCCCATCAATTCTGTAATAATTTGGTTGTTTGAAATACCTTGTAATTACCCGGTCAACAATTATTTTAAAATTTTCCATTTCCACCGCTCCATCCCAAAGTATGGATTCATCATCAACATACTTGTGAACATTCCAGTAGTTTCTTTTGACGTCGTGATTGGCCCACATAAGATAAAAGTTCATTTTATCCCTGTTTTTGGCTTTCAGGAATCCATTATTCAGGGAATTTTCCAGGAAGGGGCCATCACCAAACCAGTACCAGTCAAAGATAAATGTATTAATACCATGATCCGTAGCAGCATCGATCCATTTTTCCATTACCTCAGGATCATCATCCAATTCGTAACCCCACAATGGGGCTTTGGGCTGGTAATGTCCTTCAAACCTGGGTGTTCCTTTTTTTATTATTTCCCATTCTCCCGTTCCTTCAGGCCAGAGCATTTCGCCAAACCTTTCATCATGATGACATGAGGGCCAGATGTAGGCCGCCACCTGATAGTCATTGGATTTTTCTTCATGAATTTCAGCCTGTTGACAAGTAAATAAAGAGAAGATAGGTGCTAATAGAAAAAGCGTGCAAATACTTTTAGTCACTGAATAGTTATCGGGCATATTATTTAGGGTTTTTACTTTATTAAAGATAAGCTCCTTAACAGAATATTCGATGAATAAATGGCATAAAAACGAATCCTTTAAAGAAAATATCCGTGTAGCCCTTATCAGATTAAATAGACCATCACCAGGCAGTCTGTGAAGTCGAGGGATCAATACTTATATTACTCGATTTCCACAACGTTTTTATTATATGTTATTCCATTTTCATTAAATGCCTCTATTGTAAAATAATAACTCTGATTTATATCCAGGCTGTTGATGGTAAGTGTATTGTCTTTATATACCATATAGCTTTGGTATAACTTATCCTTATGTGTTCCATAGGAAATAGTAAATCCTGTAGCAGTCATTGATGCATCCCATTTTAAGTTTGCCGTTCTCCTGTCATTGGGATCTCTGATTACCTGAAGATTTTCGGCCATTTCAGGTCTTGCACCGTGTCCTTTTCCGAATACTCTGAATCCGCTGATGGAAAAATTTCCCCCCGGAACTTTAATGTTTTTAATTCTGAGATATCTGCTGGGTATATTTTGCTTAAATTGAAAATAATTATGAGTATTATCTGACTGGTTTGCGGCCATATCTGTTATCAGTTCCCAGTTGGAATTGTCCTTTGAATATTCCAATTGATATTGATGAGCGAGATTAGCTTCCCGACTGAATATTTCAGTGTTATGTTCTGAAAAGTTCAACTGCACAGCATACACATCATACACTTCTCCCAGGTCTATAGAAGCCCATTCATTGGCATTCCCGGTTCTGGCAGACCAGTATGTCCTGATATCCTCATCCACCATATTGTTGGGTGGGAGGGAATCAATTGAAGATGATACGTCAACTTTCTTTTTATAGGATAATAGCATCCATCCTGGAAATATATCACCCGGATTTTCGATTTCTTTCCCGGGAATGATTATTGGATAGTCCCCATATTTTGTATTAGAATACAGGGTGCCATCCTGGTCAAAAAAAGTAGGGTAAAAACCCAATCTTCGTTCGAAGATATGTTTTAAGGAAATGGTGATCGTTCCAATGTGCCAGTAATTTCCATATTTATCAGCAAAAGTGCTGCCATGACCTGCACCGGCAGCGAATCCTTCCGGTTTATAGGCAAAAGGATTATGTGGAGCTTTTGTATAAGGCCCCAGGGGATTGTCAGAGACATAAACTGCATCTGAGTAACTTTTAAATTCAGTGCCTGGGCCAGAGTATTGTAAATAATATTTGCCCTGGTATTTATTCATCCAGGCCCCTTCTATCCAGGGAGAAGTATCTTTCATGGTATTATAATCGCCTGGGACCTCCCAACCATATTGTTCAGGCCTGGCGAATATCAATTCCTGCCGAGATCCTTTGAATTTGAAATTATTCTCATAGTCAATTTCAACTCCATAAATGGGTGTTTCGTTGGAACAACCCCAATAAAGATATAAACGATTATCCTCATCCTGGTAAAAGGCAGGATCCCAGACCGGTTCATCCAGGGTTTCCCTTGCGATTTCCCAATGTCCGCTTAGGGGATTCACAGATTTGTAGATGGTACTTTTTACTCTGGAGGAGGCGAGGAAATATACTGTATCTCCAATCGCTATAGCTGTAGGTGCATATTCTTCCGTAGGAATTTCATTCGTCTGGATAAAATCCCAGGAAATCAGATCATCTGAATGCCAGTACCCTCCTGATTTCGATGCGAACAGAAAATACTTATTATTAAAAATGATAATGGTTGGATCGGCAGCTTCCCTTCTTGAGGGCTCATCCGGTTGAAATCGGTAACTGAGATTCATGGGATTACATACCGTATTAAATTCGATTTTTTCAACTCTAGTTTGTTGTTTGCAAGATGATATGCTGATAATTAGAAATAGTATTATTCCAGAGATCTTTATATAGTTTTTAAAGGAAGCTCTTTTCATATTGATAAAAATGATGTTTTTTGATTTGAAGATATCATGATATATGGTCTCAGTAAAAAAAGTCTATCGATACTAAATTAACCATAACTCATTATATGAGGTCCGTGCATAGGGTTTTAATTCCATTCCAGAAGATCAACACTGACACCCCTGTGAGGCCACTCCACGCTGGAAATATACCATTGTCCATCTTCTCCCTGAAATATCTCTGGTGCATGAGATTTTAGAGTGGTTAAGCGAGTGCTTTCATCTCCAAAGTTAAAGGGATCATCCGATTGATGAACATGTGTCAGATGTTGATATGCTCCAATAATTTCCTTTTTATCCCAGATGCCATCCCATGAGCTGAAGAACAAGTAAAAGGTTTGATTATGATAAACCAGTGATGGAGATTCGGGATCAAAACTTTGTGAAGTAAAGATCGTTTTCGGTTCACTCCATTTTACTAAATCTTCCGATGTTCTTATTCGAACATTCCTGGTGGTACAATACACCAGGTAATAGATTCCATCGAATAGGAGCAGATTGGGATCTCTGGCACCTCCATCCTCAGAAAATAAATTTCCCCTGAGTTCCCAATTGGTAAGATCTTCAGAAATGGCCAACCTGAAAGGGCTAGGACCATAAATCATATAGTAAAGTCGATCTTTTTTAATGATATATGGCGCATGATTTTCCAACCGTTCGACGGGTCGCTCTTTGGGTGGCAGTATCTTTGGCAGATCTGTATAATGCCATTTTTCCATCGTTTCTTTAAAAGAGTCAGATTGAGAGATTGTATGAAAAGAGAGAAATTCACCTTCATGTATCGATAGGGTAGAAGTTTTAGGATGGGTAATGCCAATTATATGCCATTTGCCATTCACATCCTTAACAAAAGTGTGGTCATTTGGAACCCATTCATCATACCATTCACCAGCTTTAAGTTCCGTTGTGGAAGGCCCGGGAAAGAAATCACCTTCTGGTTTATATATCCAAATATAATTGCCTCCCTGGCTGGGAATCAGTACACCGCCATTATTCTTTGGATCACAATATCCAAGAATTAGAATAATAAGAAAAACAGTAATTGATCTCCTCAAGGACTTTATTCCGGAAAAAGGTTTAAAATAATTCTTTGTTAAACTGCTCATCTTCTGATTTTGTATTTTATTGAAGTCCTGTAATCTGTATAATGTATATATTTCTGATTTTCCATCCATAAGACAATTTCATTATCGTTGGATTTTAATCCCCTGGGAACAAAGGGTCGTACATTATCCAGTTCAGAGTCTTGTGTAACCGCTTCAGACTTCCAGGTCTTACCGGAATCAGCAGTTTCCCAGCGTTCAATTTCAAATATTCCATTCACCTGCCTTGAAAGATATATAACATTAGCATTATCCGGGTGTATCGACATGCCCCCAAAATAATGCTGCTCACGTTCTTTCTGCCCGGGTTGCGTCTGTGGAAACCATTTGCCTGATTTACATATTTCATGGTTTAACCATTTTCTGCCGTCAAAACG
>JAHEGY010000109.1 GCA_024644875.1 Cyclobacteriaceae bacterium | reverse complement strand
AACAGGCCAGTGTGACATTGCTCATGGATCACGATTTTTGAAAGACAGTATCATTACCAGGAAAAAACAATGGTACCGTCGGATTATGTCCAGTGCTTTCAGAAGGTTTATACATTTATGGACTAAGATCCCTGAAGATCTCACGGATACTCAATGCGGATTAAAGATCTATAAAAGGGAGGCAGCTATAAAACTTTACCAGCTATGTATAACAGAAGGGTTTATGTTTGATATAGAAATTATATTAAGGGCCGTAAAATCAGGATATAAAATTAAGGAATTTCCCATCACCTGGACCGCTGATCTGGACAGCCGCTTATCTCCTGGTGCGTTTTTCTTTAAAATGATATCGGAATTAGGCAGTATCAAAAGGAATATCAGATTTTAAAAGTTCCCATTGTTTACTCCTTTGAGCCCCGGCCGGTAAAATAATCTTTTCTTACATATCCATCTAATAATACGCCGGGACGAAGTTCAGTACCTTCATCAAAAAGAGGTACATAAAGATATTTCTCTCCTGGTTTTGGCTCCGCATACATTTTCTTTATTAATAAATCTTTCAGATCCGGCGAGACAACCATCAGGGGTGAAAGTGGTGTGTCTGAATCAATATTGTTCCACCATCCCACCTGACTAAATTCTCTTAAATACCATGGTAGCGGCCAATAATCATTGTTACTGCATATTACCTGAATAAGCAACTCTTTCCCTTCAGGATTAATCTCAGAAACTTTATTAATCCTTTCTACCATATGAAATACATCTGAAGAAGTATGACCGTATACATATGGGTTTGAAGGATGGGATGGGTGTTTATAATTTGTATAGATTACCTGAGTAATCAGAGATAAAACAGCGACCACCATAAAAATTAATATAATCTTATGTGTCATTCCCTTTTTCATGGTGTTTAATATTTCTGTGCAGCCAAACCCTGCAAGCAATATCAGACCAAAATAAGAACTCAGAATATTCCAGGGAGTTTTATAGGGCATAATAGAAAAGACCGACATCATCAGAATTGAAAATATTGCCATGATCCTGAAAAACTGGATCCTCGCTGTATTCCCCTTGTTATAAAACACAAAAAAGATACCCAGCAAAGAAAAAATCAGGACCGGAAGCTCCGTCCAGATCAAAGGCCCCGGGCCCTTGTTCCAGGCGAGTATCCTGAGATAGTAGTACCAGGGATGCTGGTGAGCTTCATTTTGGCCTGCTTTGGTAAAATAACTTTCATAAGTCGTTACAGAATCGATAATCCCCTGTGGATTTTTAAAAAATGAAGAAAAAAACAAAACTGAGATAAAACCTGCTACCCCCAGAAAAACAATATATTGATACCAGGGCATCGATTTGATCACCTGGGAAACGGAGATATTCTTACCTTGCCAGATTTTTTGATCCAGGTACATAGCAACGAAAAGGATCGCTACAGATAATAAAAACGTTTCCTTGGTGGTATGCATCAAGCCCAAAAAAATTGCTGACACGATTAACCAATAATTTTTCCGGTAGGCAAGAAAGGCAAACAAGGATATAATAAATCCAAAAGTAAAAAACACAAGCAGTGTTTCGTGGATATAATAACGGCTGTAGAAGACCATTGCTGGTGATATTGCTCCAATTACACTGGATGTTAATACCACCTTCCAACCTGCAAAATCAACCAATATATATAACAACAGCAGAAGTCCAATGCCTGCTATGGCGGGTACCACTCTCAAATGTCTTTCATTAAGTTGAGAAAAGTATTGCACATTGCCCAACCAGGGTGGAATTAAGGTTATGTAATAAAGAATAGGGCCATGATATTCTGTTTTATCGTAGATATATTCACCCTTCTCCAGCAGGTTCCCGAACTTGACAGCATTCACTGCCTCATCGTTATGCATCGGCTTCTGAGGCAGACTGGTTAACCTTAGAACTGCAGCAACAATGATTATAACAATAAAAAATAGTAAATTATTGCTGTGTTTTTTCACTTTACAGGGATCGCGTGAACTTCAACTTCAATATAGTGATTTAAATCATTAGAGGTATTCCCATTGCTGTATAAACGGACGTATTGTCCATGCAAACCCCGGCAATCAATCAACTTCCCCTCATGGGTTTCAACGTAATGCAGATCTTTTCCTACTCCCTCACCTGAAGAATTATCATGATCATTATTAAAAAGTGTTTCAACACCTATTACGAAATCCGGATCATCCGAAATCTGCACGATGACATCTTTATACACTCGTGCCTTTTTATGAAAATGCCAGATCAGTATGGCATAGATCTCGTAAGTATCTTCAAGGTCTATTGTAATATGTTGCCTGCCCGGTCCTAATTCGACAAATGAACCATCATAAGCTTCATTATCCCCATCGTTTACCAGTTCCATTTCACCTACAATGGGTTCATTGTCGGTGCTTTCAACGTATTTTTCCAGGGCTACGTTTTTCGTGCCCACAGGTGCAAGAAAAGAAGGCCTGGAACTTCCAAGAGGACTCTCCAGGTTGGGGACATCAAAATCCTGAGGCGTTCCCACGAACATTGGATAAGGTAATCTAACTTCAATTGGTGCCAGTTCCTGGGCGTTTACCAGTACAGGAAGCACCAGTAGATTACCTGCAAATATCATCCAATTTATAATCCTTCCGAGGTACTTGTGCGCATGGAAAATCACTATCATCATTCAATGTCAATTTGTTATCCCTTACCTAATTCATCCATTTTAAAATCTCCTTCAGGCGCATTTCAAATTTGGGATCATCCGTTGTGTCGATCAGTTTTTTCAATTCTGTTTTTATATATTCAGGCTGGATGCGGCCAAGAGGTCCGGCCATGCTGGAGATTGCGGCCTTGGCTTCAGATTGCAATTCCGGATCCTCTAACAATCCGGCAGCCATTTCAAAAGCCCCTATTGAAGTAATTTCGGACAGACCTGAAATCACTAATTTCTTCTCATCCAGAGTGGATGCGAGACCAAATGCATATTTACATGCTTCAAATTTATGATCCTCAGTCATTTTATCATTAATCTGGATCATTCGGATATATCCCTGAATGGCAAGATTATGCGCCTTAACATCATCAGTAGATTCAACAACCTCTTTCAAAACATTCATTGGACCTGCATCAGGCCAGACAGATAAGGCTTTTATAGCTGCAATCTGAACATCGGGATTTTCATGATTCAGATAACCCTCAATTACCGGAAGAGCGGTCCTGGATCCAATATTTCCCATAGACCCGATCAACATCTCTAGGATTGCATCATCCTTTACATCCGGTAGAACAGCAAGGATATCAACCACTCTTTCATCTTCATCAGGAATTCTCAGTGCTATGGAAGTAATCGTTCTTTCCGCCTCATTGCGTTCCGCTGAATTGGTTGCATTAACCGAGATATCTATGATCTCTCTTAAGTTCTCCGGACCGGCAAGCTTTCCCAGGACCTTATAGGATTCAAGTCTCACCCTTCTGTCTGTATCTCTTAATGCCTCCATTACAGGGCCAACAGCATCTTTCATGTTCCGTTCACCTATACTCCGGACACACTCCCGCCTGATCAGGGGATCTTCATTATTCAATCCTTCTATGATCTTTTGATCAACTTCCACACCTTTCATTATAGCCAGGCATTCCCTCGCCATATCCCGCTCCCTGCCCCGGGCATCAGAGGCAACTTCAGCCAGAAACTCAACATCCTGTGCAGTTGCAATATTCCGGAGGGCCATCAGTGCAGCCAGGCGAATATCGGGATTTTCATGGGTAACAGCTTCTTTAACATAATCTTTAACGGCAAGAAAGTGTTTATCAGCCAGCACAGTAAAAAGCTGCATTTGCTGATATTCATCCAGTTGAGGCATGATCTTGAGAAATTCTGATAAATCAGCGTTCATATCCATGTCATATATTAAAGGAATAAACAGGGTTTGCATTTCATCATCTTCACTTTTCAATAGCTGAGTGAGCTGGGATTCGCCATATGCAGGATCACAGTGTATAATACCTCTCAGGGCTGAGTATACCAGGGAAGCCGGAGCTTCTGCTTCATATATCCTGACATAAATTTGAAATGCTTCTTCGGTTCTGACACGACTGAATTTATCTGCACATAATAACCAGGCTTCTGCAATATCCCATTTCAATGGACTTTCTGACTTTTCAAAGGCATTTGCCAATGTTGAACATGCTTCTTCCGACCCTATTTGACCCAGTGCAAATACAGCTGTTGAGCTTACATTCAGATTATCATCAAATATACGTTCTTCTAAAAGATCAACCGCCTCCGGATGCTTTCTTTTGGCCAGCACATTTATTATGCCTTGCTGCACTTCTCCATCGTCAAGAGGTAATAATTCCAGCAAAGCCTGATCTGCTGCCGGATCGGGAATCTGTTGTAAGACAGATAAAGCTGAAGAGGATAAACTTATATCCATTACCATATCTTTCAGAAAGCTGACGGATTTTCCAGAAGCTAAAGGCCCCAGATAATTGCAAATCATTTGTTTTGCGGCAGGTGATGCATCTGAATTTAATGCATCAATCATTAATGATTCAATTTCTCCATAGATTTGAGGATTATTATACACTCTGGTCATGGTTTTCTGGAATTCATCGAGCCAGGCATGGCTTTTTCCATAATCATACTGGCTTACCAGGCCCAGAGATGTTTTAAAATCTTCGATTATC
Source organism: Cyclobacteriaceae bacterium (assembly GCA_024644875.1). GTDB lineage: Bacteria > Bacteroidota > Bacteroidia > Cytophagales > Cyclobacteriaceae > JAGTVG01. The sequence continues at coordinate 11,864 of JAHEGY010000109.1, read as the reverse complement.
TTATCTGTATCTTCTGCCATGCTTTGCATGCAGAAAAATAAAAGTACCAGAAGGAGGCCATATGATACAGTATATTTTACGTTATTTGGAATTCTATTATGCACTGTTATATTTTTTTTTGATCACTTAAATATGCCATGGACTACGCATGTAACCTGTCAGCATTTTATTGGCATTTTCATCATTAATAAATTCTTCATTTTCAGGATCCCACTGAAGTTTTCTTCCAAGTCGAATGGTGATATCCGCCTGATGGCATACTGCATCCGTTCGTGCTGCAATATTCACCGGGCATATGGGATCCCTTCTGGATTTGACAGAGTCAAGAAAATTTCTGCGATGATCATTGCTTCTGGGCAGCTGGATTTCATCCGGTCCGATAATCGTTTTCAATAATGATTTTGGATTGGCATCAATAAATCCCCTCTGGACCATAATATGACCTTCGGTTCCAACAAATACTATCCCCATGGAATTCAATTTATACAAGGGTTCTTTTTGCCGGGCCGAAATATGATCCATGTAGATCAAATCAACTCCATTGGCATATGTATGCTTTGTTCCCCACCTTAAAATGGTATCATACAAACCATCATTTGATATATCCCCCCATCCTTCTACTTCTATCGGGCCCGTATTATCTGCATCGACAGCCCATTGGGCGATGTCCACGTCATGGATCCCATATGCACCGGAAATACATCCAAGGGAATAATCATAGATAAGGGTGAAATTCCGGGTACAACGAAGCGTAGTATATGGCTTCCAGGGTGCCGGACCCAGCCAGAAATCATAATCCAGACCTTCGGGAACCGGTTCGATAGGCTGAGGGCCAACCGGCGGATATCCTGCCGAACCAATGATGATCTTCTCCAGCTTACCTATCTTTTCATTCCTGACCAACTCAGTGGCGAACCTGAATCGCCAATCGGATCGCTGTTGAGTCCCGTGTTGAAAAACCACGCCATATCTTTCAACCGCTTCTCTGATCGCTATTGACTCATTGAAATACCTGCTTAAAGGTTTTTCGTAGTACATGTCTTTATGTTGCCTTGCCGCTTCAACACCCACCAGTGCATGCCAATGGTCAGGTGTGGCTATAAATACTGCATCAATATCTTTGCGGGCAAGCAATTCCCTGAAGTCGTTATAGGTCTTACAATCCTGGTTGCTATATTTTTCATCTACAAGGGATTTGGCTCTGTCACGGTGTTCTTTTCGTACATCACATATTCCCACCATCCGAACATCATCAAATCCCATAAAAGACCGAACATGACCAGTACCCATTTCCCCGACACCGATGGCACCCATAACAATTTTATCACTGGGTGATGTTTGGGAAGTCCCACCAATAACATTGGACGGAACGATCATTGGAAATCCAGTCAGTGAAAGGATGCCTGTGCTTAATGAGGATTTAATGAACTTTCTCCTGCTTGCTTCCAGCTTCATGTTTTGAGATTTTTAAAGGTTCATTTATTTCGAAAGTTTAATTGACACTTCATCGAGAAAGGCTTTAGATTGCTTAATTTCAGGCAATGATTTACCCCAGTTATGCGCATATTCTAACCCAATAAAAAGTGGCTTTATACCTTCTTGTTTCAATTTCGTCAATATATTTTCTACATCACATTCTCCTGTCCCCCAGGCAACATCATGTCCCTTTTTATTAAGTTTATTTAAATCATGAACATGAAGGCTGATCAACCTGTCCTTCAAAATATCAATAGCTTCTGCAATATCAAACCCAGCCCTTACCCAATATCCCATATCTCCGCATACACCAATGTAGGAGCTTCGGTTTTCACAAGCTTTTGCAACAGCTTCAGGATCCCAAAATACGGGTGATATATCCTTTGTATGATTATGAATAGCCAGCCTGACATCATATTTCTTGCAATATTTCTCAATAATATCCAGCGCGCCGGGATCCGGTTCTGATACAATGGTCTCTACCCCCATTTTTGAGGCAAAGGCAAATATCTTTTCACATTCTTCCTCGTCAGCAGGAATATCATGTATATAATAATTGATCATGGTCACACCTGATGAAATAAATTTTTGCCGGATGATGTATAGCTCTTCATCATTCAGGTTATGGTCAAAGTTCTTATTTATCCTTTCACTGACTTTCTGGCTGAATAAACCACCCATATACAGTAATCCTAATTCGGCAGTATTATCGATGGTTTCAAACAAAGTATTGTCCTTAAATGTCCATGCAGAGATCCCGAATTTCCAGTCCAGATCTTCTCTTGCCTTAATGTCTGGTGACATTTTATTATTGGGCGTGGCCGGTGCTTTAAGATCACCAAGTGCATACTGAATGCCTGCAAGGTCATGATGTAATATTCTAGTATCCCAAAAAATATGGGGATTATCCCCAAAAGATGAATAATAAACACGACCCCGGCCATATCGCCGAATCCAACTCAGGGCAAGGTCCATATCGGCCCTCCTGTCAGGGAGGATCCTTCTGTGTTCGCTGATATCTGTTCTTGCGGTATCAATTTTCAGCAGAATTCGTAAATTATCTCTTGTATAAGGGTCTGAAAACTGGAATACTTCATCGCTGATGTCAAAATTTTTATATGTAAAGAATTGGTTAAGGGGATGTTCTGGCTCTTCCACTTTAATATTAATCCACTCGTGGTCCATCCATGGGTGTCCTCCATTCTCATATCCGCCCATCATAATTCCAAATTCAGGGAATTGATCATAGACAGGATATTGCACGAAAGTCGCCCCCGCAGCATGTATACCAATAAATCCCTTTCCACTATAAATATAATCGAGCAGATTCTGACGCAGTTCCGTATCCTCAAACAGAACCCCGGCTGTATTATTAAAGCAAATAGCATCAAACTGACTTAGAATTTCTTTTTTAAAGACCAGTGTATCCCTGGTAAAATATGCCTGGTATGCCCCGGTTTTTTCTCCTGTCTGCTTTATAGCATAATTCGCATAATCTATAGAGCCATGTCCAGGCAATACCTGCCCGTTGCTTACATGCAGGTTGATTACCAGTAGTTTACGTGGTTTTACTGAAGGGACAAATGCCTCCGGTGGAATTGCTATTTCAATCTGCTTCCTGAATTCATCAGGTACATTCTTATAATAGGAAGAAGCATCTTCACCGGTCACGATAACCTGTGTCTTTACCTGATCAGGCAGAATTAAAAATGCTAATATTATAATGAGTAAACGAATACCAGTGTGCTTAAATTCTTGCATAAAAATCATATTTATCGGGTCATATAGTTAAAAAAATCCTGCCGTATTTCAAAGGATATATCATTCCTGACCTTTCTTGTTGAATTTTTCCTGAGTCAATGGTCATAAAAAATATATGCCGCATTAAAAAACTCATTATGCGACAATGAAATGAGTAATTATTTACAATTTATAAAATAGAAGTTATGAATGAAAGAAATATACATCGAATTGGAAGCTGAAAAACATAAGGATTTCTATCACCCAATCCAACACTATCAAGATCAGTTTCAGTTCTGCAAGAGTAGCAACATTACAGGTTAGGGTGATTTACATGATCGAATTTTATATCCCGATCAATTTACCTGCACCAATTACAACAAAATCACCCCCATATTCCTCTTTAAACATATTGGTAGCCATCTTTCCCGTACAATGTGTCGCACCGCATTTCTGTACTCCATTCTTACGGAAGATACTTATAATATCTTCCACCTGATCCGAAGAATGATTAAGAAGATGAAATCCACCAAAAACCATATAAATGGGTTTATCCGATAACTCTGCAGCTTTTTCAACAATATTTTCAATACCCTGATGAGAACACCCCGTAAGAACCACGAGACCTTTGGGTGTGTCGATAAGAAGGGATTGTTCTTTTATGCTACTACCCATCTCACCAGTTGTCATTATACCATCACAGATCTCCATAGATTCATTTACTGGTATGGTATGATCCTGGAATGAATCAAACCTGTTTAAAAAGTTATCTTCCACTGAAGCCGGGATGTATAAACGCAACTCCGTCTCTTTCTCCAGAATTACAGGTAAGCCGCCGGTATGATCCCCATGATTATGTGAGATTACTATAACATCGATATTGCTGATATCAATATTTAGCTCCTCCAGGTTCCTTCTGAATATTTCAGGTTTAGTACCGGTATCAAATAGAACCGTTTTCTCCGTTCCTTCAATAAGGCAGGAAAAACCCCAGTCACCTGTACATTGATCAGAAGATGAATAATTATCATAGATCACAGTAAAAGTCACCTCATCATTCTTTAGTGGATTGAAAACTCCTATAGTAGAAAACATGCTGAAACAGATAAATGTGTAAAGTGCTGTTGAAAACATGATTTTAATTGGATATTTATACTAATAAAATGAAAAGCGGATTTATTTAGTTCCCTGTTCTATAAAAATTTTATTTGGAAAGGAATTATTTTGAATTAATTTATACTTTTAATCATGGCTTCAAGCAATAGATCACGCAGGGTCTATTAGAAAAGTCATTTCAAAAACTCAAAAGGGATATTAATTCTTCTAAATTATTTCGTACTTTACCGTGAAATCACATTTCAAAAACATTAACCATAAATACCTATGAAACGAATTGCTACTTTAATTTTATCAGTCTTTGTGGCTTCAACCCTCCTGGCCCAGGAATACCGGGCTGACGATCGCGTTCCGGATGGATTTGAATCATTATTCAATGGGAAGGATTTTACATACTGGAAAGTTCCCGAAGGAGACAATGGACACTGGAAAATCATTGATGGAGTTATTGATTATGATGCCGAAAGTGAAGCGGAAGGAAATAAAAGTCTGTGGTCAGAAAAGGAATACAAGGACTTTATTATGCTTGTCGACTGGCGTATTAAAGAAACACCATGGAATAATCCAAGAGTTCCCTTTATTCTGCCCAGCGGATTGCACAAACTGGATGAAAATGGTAAAGAAATCCGTATTGTAGTCCCGGATTCGGATAGCGGGATCATGTACCGGGGTGAAGATGGAAGCCAGGCCAATATCTGGTGCTGGCCAATTGGATCAGGAGAAGTATACAGCTACCGCATGAGCGAGAAAATGCCACTCTCAGTCAGGCGTGCTGTTACGCCCAAAACGAATGCTGATAAGAACATTGGGGAATGGAACCGATTTAAAATTACTCTGAGAGATGACTTTCTTACGGTCGAACTGAACGGAATTGAGGTAATCCAGGATGCGTACCTGCCAGGTTTGCCTGAAAAGGGCCCGGTCGGGCTTCAACATCATGGCAGCAAGAGAGATGGGGAGTGGGTCAGTCCTCCAAGCCTGGTTCAATTCAGAAGGATCTATATCAAGGAATTGTAAGATATCTGTATAGTACTTAATGCCATTTCAAGCAGGCCTCGTATCAGGAGGCCTGTTTTTTTTATTGATCTATGCAACCCTTAGGATTTAAATTTATCCTTACACTAAACTCTAATTAGATTAAATATGAAAAAGCTTGTATTGACATTATCAGTATTACTCATTGTACTCACAACTTTTGCCCAAAGCAGGGATACCCGAAACCTCAGTTCGTTCTCGGAAATATCTGTCAGTGAAGCCGTAAAGGTTGAACTGGTAAAGGGAAGTTCAGAAAAAGCTGAAGTAGAGGTAACGGGCACAGATGCCGAAAACGTATTAACGGAAGTATCCGGGGATCGGTTGAAGGTACACATGGCCAGTGGAAACTGGAGGAATGTAAATGCATTTGTAAGGATCACCTATAAAGATCTTGAAGAAATCAATGTTAGCTCTGCCGGGAGTATAAGCACGGAAACTGCGATTGCCAGTGACAGAATGGAAATGGATGTATCAAGCGCTGCGAAAGCAGATCTCATTTTTAATGTGGAACAAATGGAACTGGATGTAAGCAGTGCCGGTAATTTCAGTGCAGAAGGAACTGTCGATGAAATTGAGATTGATGTAAGCAGTGCCGGATCCGTGAGCGCTTATGATCTTGAATGTAAAATCGCAGATCTGAGCACCAGTTCAGCCGGGTCCATTAAGATTACTGTTACAGACCAAATCGATGCCAGGGCAAGCAGTGGTGGCAGTATACAGTATAAAGGCAATCCGGATAAAGAAAGGGTCAGCAGTAGTTCAGGGGGAAGCATAAAAGGTTTTTGAAAATAAAATTCCAATAGCACAGATCTACCCGGAAATATACCTTTCAAGATAAGAACTCCAGTCTCAATGGATTAGTTCCCTGCAAATCAAATAATGAAATATAATAACATCAATGATTGAGAATGACTGGATGTCCTTTTATCAATTGAATCATAAAAACAGGGGTAGTCCGGTTACCATTTTTATCAAAGCGAATCGGTCCGGTTGCTGCATTTTTGAACTCAATTCCTCTCAAGCCATCGCTTATTCCCGCCCTGTCTGGCCCGTATTTTCGAACAGCTTCTATTAATAAATTAACACCATCATACGCATAAGAAGCTGAAGGATTAGGCTTGCTGCCATATTTTTCCAGGTACTTATCTTTAAAGATCTGCCCAGCCGTGGTAAAGCAGAAACTTGATGATACGAATATGCCTCCTTCGCATCCATGTGAATAATTCGCACCGATCATACCATCATTGGTCATATTCAATGATCCAAATACTTTGAGAGAAGAGTTTTGGTCCCTCAAAATATCCAGCAAAGGATGGGCGTTCTGATAGGATCCAAATACCACTAAAGCTTCTGTATTTCCATTTATTGTATTACCAATTTCTTTTTGGGAGGAAGGAAACGTTGAATGTCCGTTGATTTTAAATCCACGCTTTTTCAATATTTTCCGGAAAGTTTTAGCTCCGTTTTCGAAATCATACCCAGGTTCATATAACAGATGTACATTACTGAGCTTTTGTTTAACATATATCTCGTCGATCAAAGCCTGAGCCTGTTGACGGTCATTGGGAACAATCCTGAAAAACCAGGGCACATAAGCTTGAGAAAGGGTTTCCTCGGTAGCCCTTGTTGCAATTTGCACGACCTGCGATTTTGAAGCCACCTGCTCAGCCAAATGGGCATTCCGGCCATCTACTGCTGTAACTATTGCCAATACATTATCATCGTGAACAAAATCTACCGAAGCCCTGGAACCGGCACCCCATAAACCATCAGCAGTCCTGATCACTATTTCATATTGAGCCCCTTTAAAGCCACCATTAGCATTGGCCATTTCAACAGCCAACTCAGCTCCCTGCATAGCCGATCTTGACAACAGATCCTTTTCCGGAGAAGCTGGCAGGAGCAGACCAATTTTTATTGTTTTGTTTTCCTGGGCTGGATCCGGGTCGGCTTTATCCTTAGGGATGCTTATAGTCCTTTCCACCTTTCCGAAGGAACTCTTTCCGATAATCATGACGGAGGTCAAAATGAACACCGTAAGTAATGAGAGGAAAACTTTGGAATTTTTACTCATAATATTATTGCGTATTGTAAAAACTAATCACAAAGGATTCACAAATTACTCTCCGCCATCCGTTTATTTTGTTTTGCATTAGATTTATTGATCCCTCTCCCTTATTCTGGTTGCAATGGGGGGATTTTGATTCTGAAAAAGATTTTCCCGGTAATTCATAATTGAGATATCAAATAAAGGTACCAATACTCAGTAATAGTAGTTCTAAATTCAAACTGTGTTAAATATTGAAACCATATTATTCCGGCCATCGAGAATTGAGCAAACCGGACTGGACTTCAGGAGCGATCAAATTGCATTTTCAGAAACGTATAATCCCCTACCAAGTGCTTTCGACAAGATCTTCAAATCCTCCATCATTAATTCGAATTGTTGAATGGAAAGTGATTGGGGCCCGTCACAAAGTGCATTATCGGGATTGTTATGAACTTCAACCAATAAACCATCTGCTCCAACCGCTACTGCTGCTTTTGCAAGGTCTGGCACCATCCAGGCATGACCTGTACCATGGCTTGGATCTACAATTACAGGGAGGTGGCTTAATTTCTTTAACATGGGAACCGCATTCAGGTCCATGGTATTTCTATAAGCGGTTTCGAAAGAACGGATACCCCGTTCACACAATATAACATTTGGATTCCCCCCGGCCAGTATATATTCGGCAGCAAGTAAATATTCATCTAAAGTTGCATTCATACCCCGTTTCAGCATAACCGGTTTTCTGCATTGCCCTACTTCTTTAAGCAAGGGGAAATTCTGCATATTTCTTGAACCTATCTGAAGCACATCCGCATAGTCACATACCATTTCAACTACACGGGTATCCATTACTTCTGTGATAACGGGAAGCCCGGTCTGCTGTCGGGCCTTCTTCAATAGTTTCAATCCTTCCTCCTCTAATCCCTGGAAACTATAAGGAGATGACCGGGGTTTGAATGCCCCACCCCTGAGAATATTTCCACCAAGATCCTGCACAGCATTGGCAGTAGTTAAAAGTTGTTCCTGACTTTCCACTGCACAAGGACCTGCCATAATTACGACCTCACGGCCACCGATTTTTACACCACTGACATCTATAATTGTCCCTGAAGGATTGTTGTGCCTGCCTGCCCGATGATATGCCAGGGTATTTAAGTCAAATTGGTCTGTATTGCAACTTTCATTTTCCATGATCAGATTTATTTATCTGAAATTTCCTTTGTACTACTACTCGCTTTTTCTGATTTAAATTCAGGCCTGGGAAAATAAACGAATTCTCCATCCTCTATTTTAACCATATGTATTTCTCCAATATCATTCCAGGAAGCATCAAAATACATAGTCCCGGTAACTCCCTCATATCCCTGGAATGTTTCAAGATCCAGCATTACATCCCTGATCTTTGCGCGATTCAATCCTCCAATTTCGATAGATTGAATGATAATATTCATTCCATCATAAGCATGTGCAGCAAATACATCTGGTTCAATACCAAACCTTTTAACATAAGCATTATGAAAATCCCTGTACTTAGGATAACTCATATCGGGCTTATACTGTTTGGTCGCCACAATCCCTTCAATATTACCTTCCCCGGCATATTCAATAAACTTAGGATCAACCAGCCTGTCACATGCGAATACAGGGTGTTCCATACCTAACTCTTTCATCTGCTTGACAATCAACCCCAATTCTTTAGGATTTCCCCATAAAACGATGGCATCCGCGGATGACTTCTTTATATTTTCGAGTTGTCCTCTGAAATCAGTTTCTCCATCGGTATATCTTAGCTCAAACAATACCGGATGTCCCATTCTTTCTGACGTTGCTTTAAACTCCCCGGTACCTACGCGGCCATACCTGCTATTTGTTCTTAATACTGCCGCTCTCTTCAGGCCCTTTTCCTGGTACATATAGGTAGCCAGGGCGTAACTGCTCTGCCGGTCATCACTAATAACCCTGAGCAACCATGGGATATTGGTTTCCGTAAGGGTCGGATCAGGATCACCGGTATTCATCATGCATATTTCAACCTTCAGAGCCACCCGCAGCGCGACATGCGTATTAATATCATCTATAGTTCCCAGTATGGCCCATACGCCTTCATCATCCATTTTGACCACTTCATTGGCTGCGGCACCCCATAATCCGACATCATTGTGAAGCATCAGTTTATAAGGCAGCCCTTTGTACCCTCCCCGGGTATTAGCTTCTTCCATGGCCAATACAGCTCCCTGTCGCATTTGTGTTCCGTATTCAATAATATTGGATCCCTCCATGGGACCTAAAAATCCTATCCGCACCTCTTCCAGGTCAGTCGGTTCGGGTTTATCCCGGCCCGGGCCAAGATAAGGCTGCGCGGGATGTATGAAGTGCCGTATATAGGGCTCCTGGAAACGGCTGAATGGAAAGATCTCATCCGGTGTGTTTCCATAATTCTGTTCATTCTTATCCTCTTTCTCCTTGTATCGCTGTGCCATTACAACTACCTGGTCAACAAGCAGGAAACAGATTATCAATACAAGGGAAACTGTATACCTTCGGGCCATATTCTTTTTAGTTTGATTTACTGATCGCAATCGCTTCTATTTCCACCAATAAAGTCTCCCAGCATAGTCTTGCCTGGATACCTGTACTGGCAGGAAGCGGATCCAATCCCAGCCACTGATAAAAGGATGTTCTGATCTTATTAAACTCAGTATAATCCCTTTCAATATCCCTGAGATAATTTGTAGTTCTCACCACGTCATGCCAGGTCATTTCCTCAGCTTTAAGAAGATTGGTAATATTCCTGTATGTTCTCCATTGCTGCGCTTTGAAGTCACCGATGTGCTCAGGCTTACCTTCTTCATTCACGCTGGCCGTACCAGATATCAACAATACCTTATATTCCCCAAAATCAAGGCGCAAGGCCCTCGAAAATGAAGATGGTTTTTTGTAATCATATGCCTCATTGATCACACTGGGTGCATGAACGGCAAATTTTTCTATCGGAGGCCTGTCAAGATGGACTTCCGGATATTTATATGCTTTAAGTCGATTAGTATCAGATAAAATGCCAAGTTTTATCATCTCTTCCTTTTCTCCATCTGTAAGATTATCCAGATCGATCAATAATTTCTGTGTATCTATCATTTTTCCTTATTTAGATTTTTTATGTTCTTTTCTTAATCTGCGTTCGCCATGAGTTTTCCTGAGGCCTCTCCCTTGCTCAGCCCTTTGGCAGAAGCTATCCATATAACATCATCCTGAAAATCCATGCCCCAAATGAAATTGTGAGAAATAGTACTGTTGGTTATAAGCGTTTTCTTATCTTCTCCCCAGGTGATAATAACTTCCCCTTTTTTACTTTCCGGGACAGGCCTGTAGGTTATCCAGGTTTCACCGTTGAAATTACTTAATCCATTATCGGTGCACAGCCATACTGCTTTGCCCTGTGCTTTTGTAAAGTTTATAAAGTTACTGGCCAATCCACTGTCATGGTCAAAATATCCTTTCCATCTGGCTCCATCGTAGCGGCTCATACCGAAATAGGTTCCTACCCAGAGGATGCCCTCAGCGTAGGAAGTGCCGGTTGTAATATCATGGACGACTCCATCATCCGGAAACAGGTCAATCTCCATCTCTTCATCAGGATCAACATAATCTCTCATCTGTCCTGTTTCCATCTCATATTCAATGACACCACCTCCCCAGGCAGCTATATATACTTTCCCGTCACCACCGGATATTCCATACGTCCATGGTTCATGCATCGGCGCATTCTGTTCCGTAAATATTTCCCATTTCTTATTGTATATATCATAAGATCCGGCACCCCCGCCGGTAGCAACCCAGACATATTTATCCACACAATATACCTGATAAACAACATCGTTCGGCATTCCACTGTTAAACTGGTTAAAGGTTTCAAATTTCCCTGCAGAATAGCGGTTCAGACCACCCATAGTGCCTATCCAGACATCTCCGGTAGTCTGACTTACTTCCAAAGACACCACATTATTATGGGCAAGCCCGTCTTCTTTATGATACACTTCTGTAATCCGGTTACCTTCCATGATGGCAAGCCCCTTGTCCGTACCTATCCAGATCCTGTCACCATCAGCTTTAACACAATTTATTTTATCGGATGGCAAACCATTCCCGGTGGTATAATGTGTCCAGGTATCATATATCTTGAGCTCCTGGATTTCATTAGCCTCTTTAACAGATGAAGTGCCACCTGTGTATTCCGATTTTAATAAATTGCCATCTCCAGGTTTATTGTTTATATTCTTCAAATTAAATCCCAGGAATAATCCGACTGAAATGATTATTACTGCGGCGATCATTTTTTTCAGATGTTGCCTGATGTACTTATTCATATTGTGCATATTTTGTAGTGGATTCTTTATATGTATGAGCAGGTCCTATACTCTTCAGATATTCGATAAGATCATTAAGC
>JAHEGY010000108.1 GCA_024644875.1 Cyclobacteriaceae bacterium | reverse complement strand
TGCATCATTGTTACCCTGTTATTTTTGATCAGCCAGCCATCATTGCGGTCAACGACCTGAAAATAGTGCACATCATTAATGATTCTATGATTCATGAATTTTGGTTCATCAAGGTTTATCCACTCTTCAAAGGCATAGGGTTCCCCGCTTACCATATCCAGCGTGACAGTCCTGATATACAAACTTTTGAGATTTGTCCAGTTCTTTTTACCGCCCAGTTCAAGAATCATTTCTTCCGCCAACATTACAGCTTCTTTGTCCCCTTTAATATCCAGTGAATTTCCTCCCCCGCATGAAAACAGAAATGTCAATAATAAACTGATGGATATCTGTAAAAATTGTTGCATTCCAAAAAATGGTTAATTGAAAATTTATGTTGTTAAATGTAATATAATTATAAAAAAAATCCCGACAATGCGGGATTTTTGATTCCTTCAGCAGATTATACTCTGTTTTAGTTTATTTTAATCTGCTTTGTTTTCTTATCTGCTCCCTTCTGAATTTTGGGCAGCTTCACCTTAAGAATACCATCTTTATATATGGCATCGATTTTCTCTACATTGATGTCTTTTTCAGGCATTCTGAAACATCTTTGGAATGACTGGTAATTAAATTCCTTTCTGAAATACCCATCATCTTCCTTCTCTTCAATTGCATCTTTTCTTTCAGAGCGAATAATAAGAACACCATCTTCCAGGTTGATAGAGAAATCTTTTTTATCCATTCCAGGAGTAGCCATCTCAATTAGATAATCTGTATCAGTCTCCTTAAGATTAACTGCCGGAACGGAACCTTCTTTTTTAGCAACATTGGTCGTAAACCAATCAGACAAGTCTCCACCCAGAAAATCATCAAAGAAAGATGGAATCCGGGGAAACAATTCATTTGTTCTTTTTACTAATGTCATGATAAATTCCTCCTTTCAATAATATAATTCCAATTGTTAAAGCACAAGGATCATTCCATAGTTTTATTTGAGACAAATCGGCATAAAAGTTAATCGGATAGAGTCAAATTGTCACAGAGAATAAAAGACCCCTACCAGGCGGCAGGGGTTCAACCAGCTATGATATTCCTGCCATTAAGCAGGAATGTCACGTAATTATAACAAGCTGTCCAAATAATGTCAAGAATTCTTATAATTCATTGAATTTGACCAGATATATTTTTAACTTGTATTAAGCATTCTGGTAACAAGACGATTAAGATATTTGAATTATTTTGTTAGTCACTTAATATTGTGAAAGCACTATTTATTCTTTTTTTATTTCTTATTAATACAGGATTTTCCCAGGAGATAGAAGATATCCTGAAATCCCGCAAGTTTGTATTGGAAGCCCAAAAAATTACTGATGATGGAGGACTTGCCAATCCCGCCAATAGAAAACTGTGTTTTGTTATGCTGGATTCCTCTGAGATAATAGTCCAATGGGTGGCAAATTGTGATAATAATGGACTTGGCGGAATTACCATGAGAGGTGAGATAACTTCTTTTGAAATAAAAAAACAAAAGATCAAAAAAGAGACACAATATTCTATATCGCTAAATTGTAAAATGGACGATGGAAGAGTAAATGGGGATATGGATATTGAAATATACAGCAAAAGTCATGCGAACGCTATCCTTAAAAACAAAACCTCTTCAATCTTCGTTCCCAAAGAGATGAAGATCCTGGGTAAAATTGTGTCATTGGAATCCTCGAATGTTAAGATTGGCTCGAATTGACTAAGCCTAAGAATAGAGTGCCACGCATACCAATCATTAGAACGGCAATTTCCCCAAATTCGTTAATCAGAGAATATTTATTCTTTTCTCAGACCGTAGTTATTCAGGTAATTTGAATACACGTTTCATTTTTGTCCATTTTTCAGCAGAAGATTCGCCCGGTTTGGAAGCCTGGTACTTTGTCATAAAATCCTCCCATTCTCCCTGACGAGGAAGACCTGCCAGTATTCCCATTTGAGTTTCGAAATCAAAATCAGCCGGTACAGTAAGTATCATGAAAAGCGTAGTTCCTGATCTATAGATCTCAGAATCCATTATACCTGCCTTCCTTATACCTTCAGGTATTTCTTTCCATATATTCTCCGCCTCGTGCCAACCCTCGTACTCTTCAATAAGTTTGGGGTCATCCTTTAATTCAAGGGTCATACAATAACGTTTTGTTTCGATCTCAAAAACAGGCTGGATGTAACCAGTTTTTTCATTTTCTGCATTTTGTGCCATAAGAGGTATATTTAAACTAAATATAATCAGTATTGTGTGAAATTTAGAGATCTCAGAATTCATTTTAAAGGATTTAAGTAAAGATCATGTCCATCGCTCGCCTACAGCTTCAATTTAGTTGTCAAAATTATGAAAAACAGCTATCTGAAGATATAGTAAAGGAAACCCATTGTTATGATTAAAATTCCAGCCAATACCCGTGCATCACCAATCCCTGAAATTTTTCCCTTAATTAAAAAATTCAATGGTGCTTCCAGGCTCACTTCGGCAACCTTTTTATAATCAGGTTTCTCTGTAAGCAGACTCACCATTATAAATACAATACAACATATAAAAAACAGCCACCAGGCCTGCATCATAAATGGGATATTAAAGCCTTCAGTGATCATCATTGAACCACTGATAGGTGTAAAGTCCAGCATAAAAACAATTACCCCTAATATAAAGCCAGTGATCATTGAAACCAGGGCTCCACTATTATTTCCACGTTTCCAGAAAACGCCTAATATCAATACAGCAGAGACCGGCGGCGATAATACAGCGAGGAGAGAATTAACTGCTTCAAAAATGCTTTTGAACTGGCCTATAAACGGTGACCAGAGAACTGAAGCGACCATCACCCCAAAAATTGTTATTTTCCCTATTCTCAGGATCTGTCTATCTGAGGTTTTGGGAAACAGTCTTTTAACAATATCTATCGAAACTAGTGTCCCGGAACTATTCAGACCGGCAGCAATTGTGCTCATTAAGGCCGCCATAAGTGTTGCAGCCAGGATCCCTTTTAGTCCAACGGGCAATAATTCATTTATCAGGATTGGCAATGTGTCATTAGGATCAGTGATCTTATCTCCAAATAACGCATATGCCAGAACTCCGGGCAAAACCATCATAAATACCGGTAGTATCTTAATAAATCCTGCGAAAATAGGCCCTTTCTGTGCATCTTTTAGACTTTTGGCACCAAGGACCTTTTGAACAATGGTCTGATCGGCACACCAATAATACAATCCCAAGACCGGATACCCTAATATGACAGCCCAGATTGGCAAAGGACTTGAAGGATCCGTATGGATAACACTTAATTGCTGAGGACGCAAAGCTTCTTTTAATTCAGCCAGGGTATTGATTCCATGATCTGAAAGTGCATTAATGGAAAGTACAGTCATTATAACTGCACCGATAATCAGAATAACGGTCTGAATAGTCTCTGTTACAACAACGGCTTTTAAGCCACCAAGAATGGTATAAATCAGAGTAACACCAGATATTACAAGTATAGAGGTAATAAAGTCAATTCCGAAAAAGTTATCAAAAACAACTGCCCCGGCATATAAACTCACTCCAATATGCCCAAACAAAGCACTCATCAAAGCAATAAATGCTAAAAAAGACCGGGCATACGGGCCATACCTTCTTTCCAGGTATTCAGGAAGTGTTGATATTTTTGATTTGAAATAAAAAGGAGCAAAGATCAACCCAAGAACGATAAGCAGAAAAGTGGCCATCCATTCAAAATTTCCCCATACTAATCCATCTTTATATCCTTGCGCAACAAGTCCCACCATATGTATGGTTGAAATATTAGCGGCAAACAGGGCAGCACCTATCATAAGCCAGTTTAACGATCTGCCCGCCAGAAAAAATCCCTCGCTGCTGCCTTTTTTTCTTCCATTAAGGCCAAAATAAACACCTATAATCAATATTCCACCCAGATAAAGTATGATTATAGATAAGTCTATTGTAGAAATAGAATTCTTCATTCTTTATACCTCATTAAGATTCAGATCCGGATTATCTGGCCCAAAGTGCTTTAGCATAACTAAAGGATCAGTATCAGAAAGGTTTTCAATGATCACACCCGCTGAAGCAGCTTTTTCTGAGACAAAAAACTCATCACTTGTTTCCTGTCCATATCGAATAATAGCAGGTGTATCAATATTCCATTTACCCATCCTACCATGCCCCTGCATTAATATCATTCCATATGCTGCCTTGTCTGTTACAGTAATCTTCTGCCTTGGGAACACGGTAAGTTCTTTAGCGGAGAAATCTGATGATTTATAACATATCCATTGTTCAATAAATCCATCTTTGGAGCCCTTTATATTATTTTTAACCGGGATTGGTTTCATCTTCCTGTTTTGCACAAAGTTTGGATCCAGGTTCAGTTCCCAGTCAATTACATCAAGTAAGAATTCATAATCGCCCATTCTGTCTTCCGGGGTATTTTTCCAAAGTAATTCTTCCGAAATTACAGCATCCCCGGTAATCGATTCATACATGGCGAATACATCAGATGCTTTCTGTGGTTCATAAGTGCACAGGCTGCCTGGTGCATGCAATATACCAGGCGGTACATCCCAGCCTGTACCCACGCTTAAGGCCTGGGCACTTGATAGTTTCGTTATTTTATTATCTCCCTTAGAGAAATTCTCGAGACATATCCGGACCTGGTCCCTGGTTGTACCAGGATTAAATCCGAAAAAGGTATATGGGAATTCGCCTCCATGATTATTTATCTGGGGAGGGAAATAATAAGCCTCTGGTTTACCCAGCTGGCCTGTTAACTGAGCATATTTATCGTTGTGGTGAATATGAAACGGTAGAGCTTTTAGATTATCGAAAAATTTGGAGTATATGGTCCACCCACTGAACTGATTCCATAACCTTTCACCGATAATCTCAGATTTCAGTTCATCAATTGCATCACGTAACAGGATCTTTTCAGCTATTCTCCCATCATTGAAAATAATATGACTTAACCCTTCATCTTTACTGGTCAATGGTCCATTGTCTGCGGGAGTGGTTGAGGATAACCACCTTTCATCAATTCCTCCCCTTTTGGCACCTAAAGCATAATAATCATCAGGATGAAGCTTGATTCTTTTGCCGGGAATGCAAAAAGACCTTGGCACCCATGTTGGCATTAATCTTATAATTCCCTCCCCCTGATTAAGTGCATCATCTGCTATGGTTTTTATCGACATGATCTGATCTTTTTTTATTTAATTAACTATTAGCAAAATATATCGTTAAATCCGTTTTATGATAATATTGGGAAAGTCTTCAGGAGAAACTATTTCTGTATTGAGCCTGATTACAGGTATTTCCACTTGAGCAGGACATAGTATTTCTGCCATAACCAGTGCTCCATCTTTCCATTCTATATTGATCGTATATCCTCCCCTGGCGTTTAGGCCAGATATACTACCGGTATTCAGTTCCTGAGGTAACGCCGGCAATAAATGTATTTCACCCAGGTGGGATTGTAAGAGCATCTCGGCAATACAACCCGGAAGTGCAGCTGAGCCATCCAGCTGAAAGTGTAAGCTAAGACTATCTTCCATATACAGGTCCGGGCGGCCCCAGTCATAATCAGCGTGCTGAAAGGTTAAGACATTTTCAAACCCCTCCTCTGTCAGCAATTCGGTCATGATTTTATTGGCCCGATTCCCATCCAATAAACGCGTCCAGCACCACATACGGTGAGCCCTGGCCCAGTTACCACCAGAAGCTAATTCCTGCTCCATATAACGACCATCACCACGCATGTCAAGTGATTTTTTTGCTGCCTCAGCTAAATCAGGAGTAATCGTAGGATGAATCTGTGTGCCCGGAGCTACAGCATATAAGTGAGCGATATGCCGATGATGACAATCAGGGTCATCGATATCCTCGTACCATTCCTGCAATTGTCCGTACTTCCCTATTTTGAGCGGCAACAACTTTTCTTTATAAGTATCAAGGGAGTCTGCAAAATCCAGATCTCCTATTATCCTTGCCGCTTTGGCCGTATTGGTAAAAAGATCCCAAATCATTTGAATATCCTGGTATACGCCTGGCAAGGCATATAAATATTTGTCACTGCGAAAATCATGAAAAGCCGGATTCAGCCCGTTTTCAGTTATTAATGCACCATGTTCAGCTGAAATTGTAGGTGCTGTGGCAAGATAACCTTTAAAAGGCAAAAGGTTTTCCAGCCAGAACTGTGATGCGCCCTTTAAAATGGGATAAGCCTGGTCAGACAAATAATTTTCATCCATTGTAAATGAATACTGGTCCCAAACATGCTGACAATGCCAACTTGATCCCTGAGAGTACATCCCCCAGGGGTGGTTTCCGATTGGTGTTGCATGGCCCCATATATTTCCCACCGTATGACTTATCCATCCATTTGTTCCATAAATTCTCCTGGCGACCTCCTCACCTGAATATGAAAGGTTTTCAATCCAGTCAATATAGGGTATCTGGCATTCAGTAAGGCCTAATGGGCCGCAGGACCAGTATATCTCCTGAATATTGACATTACTCTGATAATTTCCGGCCCATGGTGCGACATTAAAAGTATTCCATACGCCCTGGAGGTTAGCAGGAAGTGTGTTGGGCCTTGAAGAACTTATGATCATATATCTGCCCAAGTTAAATGCAAGAACTTTATAACCCGGATCTGAATTCCCTTCACGCAAACTGAGAAATCTCTCATTGGTCGGGATAGACTCAATTTCTTCATTTCCTTTAATATTTAACTTTACCTTGTTATACAGACCCTGGTAATCCTCGATATGCCTTTCTCTTAATTCATCATATTCAAGCGAGCTAATACGTTCAATAATGTCACTGGTAGTCTTATCAGGATCCTCACCTGTATAATCCGGATATTTTAAACTATAATTTGTAGCAATGGTCAGATATAATTCGACCGAATTTGCCCCTCTGACTATCAACTCTTCATTCTCCTGACTTAATGTTCCGCCATCGTTCCTGATTTTAAGTAAGACAACAAATGGCCTTGAATTGCCATTTATAAAGCCCCTGACTTTAAACACATTTCTGTCAATCTCTACGATTGAAGAATCCTGCAATATCTTTGCTGCCATATTAAATGAGATACTGCCGGGTTTACTGGATGATAGTTTTACAGACATTATTCTATCCGGGTATGAACAGAAATACTCCCTTTCAAAATTGGCACCATCTAATGAATAATGTACCAGGCCAATGGCATTTGAAAGATCTAACGATCTTCGGTAATTTTCAATTGGTCCTTCATGGTCAGGAAAATTAATCTTTAAATCTCCAATTGATGTGAAATGTCCATATAACTCACCCGATCCGTAAAAATCTGATGCAATAAGGCTATCAGCTAACCGGGTATTACCGGATAGTGTAGCCTGCCGGATCTCGGGCAGTGAGTAAAGAGCCCGGGGATTTACACCTGCCTTTTCCCATCTTCCCATAGCCGGTTCGCCAGTCCACATACTGGCTTCAGACAAGGCAAACGTCTCTGTGTCTATACCTCCAAAAAAGGTAGCTCCGAAATAGCCATTCCCCAGGTGCAATCCCTGGCTGTTCCAGAATTCAGCCGGGTATTCGTACCAGAGTACTTCATTATAATCTAATGTATTATCCTGTGATTGGCATGAATAGAAGAAAAGAAAGGAAATTAAACATAGATGAAGATTTCTCATTTTTTAAAAATTTGAATGGTCATTAAAAAATAAAGATTATGCCAATATAAAAATTGTGCTGTATAATTCTAAGTTTTTAATATGTATAATGGTGCCGTGTATATGTTTAATTTTCAAATCTAAAACTCTTTATGTTCAGTCCTTCTAATGATTTCATTCTGTAAGTCCTCACCAAGATCATTAAAATAGTCACTATACCCTGCTACCCTTACAATCAGATCCTTATATTTCTCAGGGTATCTCTGGGCATCCCGCAAGGTGTCTGCATCCACCACATTAAATTGAATATGGTGCCCGTTCATTTTAAAATAACTGCGTACCAAGGCTCCCAGTTTGATAATAGAATCCTCATTCTTAAAAAATGATGGGGCGAATTTCTGGTTAAGCAAGGTGCCACCGGTTTTTAAATGATCAATTTTTGATGCCGACTTTAAAACTGCCGTTGGGCCTTTCATATCCACACCCTGGAAAGGTGATATCCCTTCTGATAGTGGCTGGCCGGCATTACGACCATCAGGGGTAGCACCAACCACACTGCCAAAATAAACATGACTGGTCGTGGGTAACATATTTATTCTGTAGATCCCCCCTCTATATGAAGTTCTTCCATCTACCGCATCCAAAAATATCTCAAATACCTTTGAGGCTAAATAATCCACCTTATCATCATCATTGCCATATTTTGGTGTATTATAGATTAATTCATGCTGCAATGTTGAATGGTTCCGAAAATCATCTTCAAGTGCATTCAGCAGCTCTGAAAATGACAAGTTGCCTTCTACATATACCTGGTGATTTATGGCAGCCAAAGCGTCAGTAACACTACCCAGGCCCACGCCTTGAATATAACTCGTATTATATCTGGCACCTCCATCATTGTAATCTTTTGCATTTTTTATGCAATCTTCAATAAGAAGAGATAAAAATGGCACAGGAATGAAATCAGAAAAGGTTTTTTCAATAGTATTATTCCCTTCAATTTTGATATTTATAAAATACTCAAGCTGTTTTTTGAAGGCATTGAGGAAATCATCAAATGTCTTAAACAGATCAGGATAGCCTGTTTCCGGACCAACTTGCCTCTTTAATCTTGGATCCCAACCGTTATGTAATGTAAGTTCCAGTATTTTCATTAAATTAAAATATCCGGTAAGAAAATAGCATTCGGTGCCAAAAGCTCCGGACTCCACACATCCGCTTGCTCCTCCATTTCTGGCATCTACCAGATCTTTTCCATGCCTGAGTAATTCCTGGATAATAGCATCTGTGTTAAATATTGAGGGTTGTCCAAAGCCTGTTTTAATAACCTTTATTGCTCTTTGAAGAAATTCATCAGGGTTTCCTTTACTAACCTGAACCATAGAACCAGGTTGAAGAATACGCATTTCTTCAATTACATCAAGTATAATATAGCTCAATTCATTCACAGCATCTTCGCCATCAGGATTTAAGCCACCCAGGTTAATTAAACAGAAGTCAGTATAAGTATTACTTTCCAGGGCCGTTATGCCCACTTTTGGAGGTGCCGGATGATTATTGAACTTAATCCAGAATGCCTGTAGAAGTTCACGAGCTCTTTCCTTATCTATTCTCCCGGCCTTGATATCATTCTTATAAAATGGGTATAAATGCTGATCCAGCCTTCCAGGATTAAAAGAGTCCCAGGGATTCACTTCCGTTATTACACCAAGATGCATAAACCAGTAATGCTGCAATGCTTCATGAAAGGTTTCCGGGGCTTCATACGGGACTTTATTACATATCCTCGAAAGCTCCAATATTTCTGCCTTCCTGATCTCATCATGAATTAATGAGGCTTTGTCTTTCAACATTTTACTGATTCGTTTGGCATACATAACCATAGCTTCTGCTGCAATCCTCATTCCTTCCAACTGCACTAACCTGGCGGAGGATTCAGAATTTTCCTTTAAAGATCCGCATACCTTTTCAATTTCAAATAGGTATTGTCTGAATCCAGTTTTAAAACCCTTTTCGCCCAGGGCTGTATGTCCGGGTGCTCTCTGTTCCTGAAATTCAGTAAATATTCCACTTTGATATGCAGTTAACCATTCAGGCGTCATCAAATTCATTATTCTCTCCCTGTTGCTCTTTCCCTTCCAGTATGGAATAATGATGTCCCTATAGGCCTTTTTCATCTCCTGATCAGCCTTAAAGGAAACCTTCTCCCTGGAATCAAGAATTTCAAGATCTTCTAGGCTGTGCAGGCATATTTCCGGATAGGTAGGAGTAATTTTCGGATGTGGCCCCCGTTCACCCACAATCAGTTCTTCTTCATCAAAAAATAATTCCTTATTAGCTAATATATGTTCAAATGTTCTGGCTCGTAGAACTGGCACTGATAATTTTTGTGCGTCTATACTTTTATAAAATGATGTAACTAACAAAGCCCGTTCGGCTGTTAGCGATTCTACGGCATTTAGACTTTTTTCTCTCAGAGATTTTATTCTAGCATTCATAACCTTCGACTATCCGCCTATTTTTGTTTTAAATCCAGATTTTTTAAAAACTAATGAATATTCCTCTAATAATTCCGCCTGAGGCTCCTCAAAACTTTGAATTAATCCTATATTGAATTTATCATATTTTGAACACCCGATCTCATGGTACGGTAACAGGTGGATTTCTTTGAAATTATCACAGAGTAGATCAGACAAATACTTATCTAATCGGTTGATATACTTTTTTTCAGTATTTATTCCCGGAATAACTGGTATCCTGGCCGTTACATTATATCCAGTACTAACTAACCATTTAAAATTTCTCAAAATAATGTCATTACTAACACCTGCAAACCGCTTATGTCTGGCATTATCGAGGTGCTTTATATCAAACAGGAACAGATCCACCAGCGGAGCAATTTTCATCATAATTTCCATTTCAGCATAACCGCTCGTATCAAGTGCCGTATGTATATCCTCGGATCTGCATTCTTTTAAGAATTTGTTCAGGAAAGAATACTGAAACAGGGGCTCTCCCCCGGAGCAGGTGATCCCACCACCGGATTCTATGTAAAATATTTTATCTTTTAGTATTTCATTCAATAGCTGTTCAGATGTATAATAGGTTCCGATCGTTTTTTCAGACATAAATTCCTTTTTTCCAATTTTGTCTACATGATTATATTTCTGTGGGTCAGCATTTCTGCTTTCAGGATTGTGGCACCAGGGGCAGATTAAGGGACAGCCTTTAAAGAAAAGTGTTGTCCTGATTCCAGGACCATCGTGAATTGCAAATCTTTTAATATCGAATATGAGTGCTTTCATGTATTAACTGGGATTAAAAAACGGGGAAATTATATAAACAGGAAATCTTAACAGTAAAAGATCCAACACTCGTATAATCTTTTACCCAGCATGGTTTGTCTAAACCTGTAACTTCGGGGAATTGCCATTTTCAAATAGTGTATAATCCAAATATAGGAAGTTCAAGGCAATTTTAAAATATAAAAGAGTTCATGAGGAGAATTATCAATGCTCGGAGATCAATTTAAAAACTGCTTGCTTTTGTAGAGTCATTCTTCAGCCTGGCTATCCTGTTATTCTCAATTTCCATCAATCTTCTTTTATAACTTTTGAGCTGATCAATGTATACATAATTAGCTGATATTGTGTCAAATGAAAGGCGTTTGTTAGAGTAATTATTCACAGAATATGTAGAGAGAATGATATGTCTGTCCCATGCGATCTCATATTCATAAGGTTCATTTTTAGATTTATTGAAATCCTTTAACTTCTTTAATGATCTATCCGTAGCAAATACCCTTTTTCGCATTGTGTATTTGGAGTTTAAAAGTCCGATACCCAATGAGTCCATTAAATGATTCTCAATATCCTTATCAAGATGATATCTGATCTTTACGAGCCGCTCATCCAGGAAATATAACATTAATAGTTTTACTTGTCCATTTCCAACATTCAACTGTGGATTTTCATTGTAATAAAATTTCAGCCTATCGTCATAGAATTCACCAAAAAAATCAAATTGATCCAATTCAAATTGATCGATCGTATGCCATAAACGGTATGCTTGCTGAGTGTCAGGAGTTTCGGATAATAAATTCTCGTCCTTGGTACCTTCACTTTTTGTAACAGATTTTTTATTTATCAGGTCCGGCCTTTGGGTACAACTGAAAAGAAAGATCACAATCAAAAATAATTGCACAGGATAAAACCTACGGAACCTAAAATATGTTTGCATTTGTTTAATTTGCCTTTATCCTTCAAAGATACCTCCGGAAAACCGGAATTCACACAATTCCAGTATTCAACAATTTATTAGATCAATATACGCTATACTATTCAGAGAATAACATATTTAATGGGATTGAAAAGCTATACCATGGGTATCATGCTAAAAATTAATAGTTTTATATATTCTATTGTAAATTGTTATCATATCAGGTAAACTAATGAGTTTCATGATCAGGGCTATCGAACATTTTCGAAATTCTCCATTTTGGCCGGGCCGAAATATCTGGTATGCAATTGCTTTTATCATTTCTTCTCTTTTTGCTTGTAATACAAAGATTGAAGATAAATTAACGATCGCTGCCGCAGCTAATGTACAATTTGCTATGGACACACTTGCTGCACTTTTTGAAGAAGAGACAGGAATCAAGACCAATATAATTACCGGATCATCCGGAAAGCTTACTGCACAAATCCTCCAGGGAGCACCCTATGATCTATTTTTATCAGCCGATATGAAGTATCCTGAAGAGATACATAAGAATGGTAAGGCATTTGGTAAACCAGTTGTGTATGCCTATGGGTCATTGATCCTATGGACCCAAAAAGATGATATTATCCCGGATCCGTCATCATTATCTTCCGAACAAATAAGAAGAATTGCTATTGCAAATCCTAAGACAGCTCCTTATGGTATAGCTGCCATTGAGTTTCTGAACAATATGAACCTTATTGATAAAGTAAAAAGCAAATTGGTTTTTGGAGAAAGCATTTCACAGGTAAATCAATTTATATACTCCAAATCAGCAGATATTGGATTTTCGGCTGAATCAGTAGTGCTGGCCTCAGAACTAAGAAACAGGGGAAAGTGGACCAGGTTGGATCCCGATAAATATGCACCATTGAAACAAGGATTAATTATCGTGGATCGAGAAAATATAAAAAAAGAAGAAGCTGATAAGTTTTTTAAATTTATATTATCCGATCGGGCAAAAAAGGTATTGTCTCAGTTCGGCTATAAAACTCAGTTCTTAAATGAATAGCATAATAGGTAATATAAAAAGCATTAAGTCACATGAGAATCTATCCATTGTCAAGATAGATGTTGGCAAATATTCCCTCACAACTGTAGTTATTGAAACAGCCGATACGGCTGATTATCTGAAGACAGGCAATGAAATCAGGGTTTTGTTCAAAGAAACGGAAGTATTGATTTGTCTTAAGCCGTGTCCGGATATAAGTTTGCAAAATCGTATAGATTGTGAAATCAGGGAAATTATTAAGGGGAAGTTGTTGAGTCAGGTCAGTATGCAATCAAGTATTGGAAACATAAAATCAATAATTACCACAAATGCAGTGGAGCAGTTGAAATTAAAAGAAAATGATCAGGTTATTGCCATGATCAAGACGAACGAGATAATGTTACAGCATGGTTGAATGGAGTCCTATTATACTATCATTTAAACTCGCTGGCATTACCACCTTATTATTACTGCTTGTGGCGATTCCTCTGAGCTACTGGTTATCATATACCAGGTCCTATTTTAAACCGGTAATAGAAACACTTGTTAGTATGCCATTAGTTTTACCTCCTACGGTAATAGGATTTTATTTACTGATCGCGTTTAGTCCAGCAAATTGGTTTGGGGAATTTTTAGATGAAACCTTCAATCTTCAATTGGTTTTTTCATTTGAAGGATTGATCATTGCATCCATTTTATACAGTCTGCCCTTCATGGTACACCCTATTCAGTCAGGTTTCAACAGCATTCCCGTAAGTTATTCTGAAGCTTCCTTTGTTATGGGTAAGACAAGAATGACAACCTTGTTCAAAGTACTGATCCCAAATATCAGGTTTTCAATATTAACTGGTGTTGTATTAACATTTGCGCATACCATAGGAGAATTTGGTGTAGTCCTGATGATAGGTGGAAACATACCCGATGAAACAAGGGTTGCTTCGATAGCTATATATGATGAAGTTGAGTCTTTAAATTACAGGACAGCGAATATATATTCAATCATTTTGTTTAGCATCACCTTTATCATATTGCTGACAGTATATGTCACAAATGGAAGGTACATGAAAAGAATCTGGAAATGATAATACTGCATTTGAAAAAGACGCTGGATGCCATGGATGGCAAAATGGAATTGGATGTATCAATGCACATTAAAGAAAATTCTTTGACCACCATTTTTGGTGAATCAGGAGCTGGCAAAACTTCCATTCTCCGAATGATATCTGGCTTGATGGATCCTGATAGTGGGCGAATTGAAGTAAATGGAAAAACCTGGTATAATTCTGCCGCGGGAACGAACCTGAGAATTCAAAATCGTAAGATCGGATATGTATTTCAGGATTATGCGCTATTTCCGAATATGACAGTTAAGGAAAACCTGTCCTATGCACTAAAGAAGAGACAGGATCCCCGTATTGTTTCTGAAATACTGGATATTATAGAATTGGAAAATTTAAAGAACCGGAAATCGGGAACCTTGTCCGGGGGACAGAAACAAAGGGTTTCATTAGCCCGTGCATTAGTGGGAAGTCCTGAGATCCTGTTACTTGATGAACCGTTATCCGCACTGGATGAAGGAATAAGATCTAAGTTACAGGATTATATTCTTCGGGTTCATGAAAAATTCAAATTAACTACGATACTGGTCAGCCACGATTTACCTGAGATCTTCAAACTCTCTGATCAGATATTCTTATTGAAAAACGGAATAATTGAAAGATCAGGAAGCCCATCCGAAGTTTTTTTAAGCAACAACATCAGTGGAAAATATCGCTTCACGGGTACCATAATTGAAAAAACAAAAAATGATGTGGTACATGTTATAGGAGTTCTCGTCGGGAACAATTTAATAAAGGTTATTGCAACAGATGAGGAGGGGGATTCATTGAATATCGGTGATAAGGTAATGGTCGTGTCGAAGGCTTTCAATCCCCTTATAATTAAGCTTAACGACCAGAATAAATAATTTCAGAGCCTCCCACCGGATTCGAACCGGCGACCTGTTCATTACGAATGAACCGCTCTACCAACTGAGCTAAGGAGGCTGGAAGGCCCAAAAATAGTAATATTTTTAATTAGAAGATTTTGCGGGAGCAGGAAATTGAAGAAATATATCTGCCACAGCTTTTCTTAAATTCGCTTCTACCATATCTTCTTTCTCACTTAGAACACCAGAACCTGTCCCCTGCCACAACAGTTTATCTGTGTTGGCATCCATTACATCTATGATTATTATAGTCGTTTTCTTTGATATATCATCATACAGCCTTGAATCCCGACCCCACGAATATGGATAATACCCGCCATAATAAGACCTGTTGTAGTAGTCATTATAACCGCCATAGGGTTCTCTATCCTCAATTTCATGGGTTGTCCCACCCTGGATCTTAATGATCAGGTCTGCTTCTTGTTTGCTGGTAAAACCTCTTCTGATCATTTCTTCCGCCACAGCATCAAACAGCCGTTTCTTATTGGTATCACTAAAAGCAAAGTTAGCTGCCGGCATATTGGAAGGATTAAAAAACTTGAAGGATTCCAGCCTGCCAAGGTTTTTAGTTGTTAAATTCTCTGAGGATACTTTAAAGGAAGATTTACAAGCTGTTAAAGAAATAAATAATAGAGCCCCGCAATAAAAGATTAGCTTTTTCATAAGATGATATTCATACTCCCACCATTCTTTCAATAATCCAAATGCAAATATAATACTTTCCAACTCATTTGTTGATTTGGGTGTCTATATTCAAAACAACTATTCAAAATGCATTTAAATAATTGGATCTTATTATTACTCATTATGTTCACTAGTTGCTCGGATGAAGTAAATGAACTGAGTGATGATGATTTTCCTGAATTAAGGGAATTGAGTGCTGAAGAAATATCTCTCTCAAATTCTTCAAATGCTTTTGTTATTGATCTCTTTAAGGAACTTGAAAAAACTGAAGAGGCTAACTTGTTTTTTTCCCCCTTAAGTATACAGTATGCACTGAGCATGACCCTGAACGGATCAAAAGATGAAACTTTCAATAGTATTAAAGAAGTGCTGGCTGTTAGTGATCTAAATGAACATGAAATTAATGAAGCATTTAAGACTTTAACCGAATTCCTCTTAAATGTTGATGATAAAGTATTATTGACTATTGCAAATTCAATCTGGTATGAACAAAAGCTTACTGCGACTGAAGAATTCAAGAAAGCAATGCAGACTTATTACAGTGCTGAAGTATCCGGACTGGATTTCAGATCTCCACAATCAGTGAATACCATAAATAACTGGGTGGAAACAAAAACGAATGGTCTTATTGATATACTAATCAATGAAATCCCGGATGATGCAGTTATGTATCTGATAAATGCCATCTATTATAAAGCCTTGTGGCGATACCCCTTTGATGAGACGAATACTCAAAAAGCTCCTTTTTATCGCGAGGATAATACAGAGGTTGAGGCTTTAATGATGCATACTGAGGAACTTAAAGTTGATTATTATTTAAATGAAATAACCCATGTGATAGATATTCCATACGGGAATGGTCAGTATTCCATGATGGTACTGTTACCGGTGGAAGGAAAGAAAACTGACGACATATTAGATATATTGGATAAAAATTCTTTTGAGAATTGGAATAACTCAATTCAGCCAATAGAGGCAGAATTGTTTATACCAAAATTTAAAATTGAATATAAGGCCCTGTTGAATGATGCATTGAGTGATATGGGGATGGAAA
>JAHEGY010000203.1 GCA_024644875.1 Cyclobacteriaceae bacterium | reverse complement strand
ATGGGGTGGTTTCATTTACCAGATACATGTTTCCTGGAAAATTGCAGGTGATGATATTATAGGTTGTTGGAGTATCAGTTCGTCCTTTCCGGGATGGGATGAAAAGTCTGATGCCATGTCAATCGTTTCAGAAAATCTGAATAATTCTTATGATGAAGCCCTGAAAGAGCATACTGACTGGTGGCAGGAATACTGGAGCAGATCAGATATTACATTGCCTGATAAGTTACTCGAAAAGCAGTATTACCTGGAGATGTATAAATTTGGCTCTGCTGCCAGAAACGATACGCCCCCTATATCACTTCAGGCTGTCTGGACAGCTGATAATGGAAAGATCCC
This sequence comes from Cyclobacteriaceae bacterium, assembly GCA_024644875.1. GTDB lineage: Bacteria > Bacteroidota > Bacteroidia > Cytophagales > Cyclobacteriaceae > JAGTVG01. Next base: position 4,867 of record JAHEGY010000203.1, on the reverse strand, counting down.
GCCCTGGAAGGGGGACTTTCACCATGACCTGAATACGCAGTTAAGTTACTGGCCGGCTTATCGAGGCAACCAGTTGGATCTTGAAGAAGGATTTATAAACTGGCTCTGGAAATACAGGGAGACCTTCAGAAAATACACAGAAGAATATTATGAAGCAGGAGGTTTGAATGTGCCGGGTGTGACCACCCTTACGGGAGAACCTATGGGTGGGTGGATACAGTATTCATTTGGTCCAACTGTTTCAGCCTGGCTGGGCCATCACTTTTATTTACATTGGAGATATACCATGGATAAAGATTTTTTATCTGAAAAAGCATATCCATGGATGCGGGAAGTAGCAGTCTTCTTTGACGAATTATCAGTTGTAGGAAAGGGCGGTATGCGAAAACTACCACTAAGTTCCAGTCCCGAGATCTTCAATAATTCAAAGAAGGCATGGTTCGATGAAATTACCAACTACGATCTTGCCCTGATCAGGTGGACGTATTCTACTGCCGCTGAGTTGGCCCATGAACTTGGATTGAGTGACGATGCCACGAAATGGGAAGCTAAATTGAAAGAATGGCCGGAATTTGCTGTTGATGTAAATGAAGGATTGAAATTTTCTGAAAGTTTACTCTACTTTGAGTCACACCGGCACTTTTCTCATTTGATGGCCATACATCCACTTGGACTTATAGACGTTTCAATGGGAGAGGAAGAGAAAAAGATTATTAATAATACCATAGTAAACCTGGATGCCAAAGGACCTGAATACTGGACAGGTTATTCATACAGCTGGGAAGGTAATTTAAAAGCCAGGGCTATGGATGGGGAAGGAGCAGCCAAAGCATTAAAGATATTTGCGGAAGCATTCTGTCTGCCAAACAGCTTTCATGTGAACGGTGACCAATCCGGGAAGGGATATTCAGGAATGACATACCGGCCATTTACTCTGGAAGGAAACTTTGCCTTTGCATCGGGAATACATGAAATGCTGATCCAGAGTCATACCGGAACAGTTCATATTTTCCCGGCCATTCCTGCGGACTGGAATAATGTGGAATTCAATAATCTTCGTACTGAGGGTGCTTTCCTGTTTTCTGCATCCTTGAAAAATGGAAAAGTGTCTGATCTCGAGATCTTTTCTGAAATGGGAGGGATGCTGAAATTGAAAAATCCCTATCCCGATAACAATTTTACTATTAACGGGGCCACCCACACCATAGATGAAGATATAATTATTATAAATACGACAAAGGGAACGAAATTTTCAATACATGATAAAAATTAGAAAATGAAATAATTAAAACATCATTCAAGATATTTAAAGATGAGGAAAAAATTCACTTTATTGTTTATAGTGAATAGTATTAGATTCCATACCTTAAAGTAAATAACCTTTTGAAAAATGAGTAGAAGTTTCTTTTTATTATCAATAGTATTTATTTGCATTGTATTCCCTTCATTTTCACAGGACAATGCAAAAATTTCAGAGATTCGTAAAACGATGAAAACCTATCCGTTTTCAGATCCCAACCCCATACCTTATCCCACTATCTATTATTATCCATATTTCCGGTTTGACGGATTTTCAATTGAATCCGAAGATAAAGAGTGGAAAGTCGTGGAAATGGAAAACCAGTATATCAAAGTATCCATTTTCCCGGAGATAGGAGGAAAGATCTGGGGAGCTTTCGAAAAATCAACAGGTAATGAATTCCTGTATTACAATTCTGTGGTCAAATTCAGGGACATAGCCATGCGTGGAGCGTGGACTTCCGGGGGAATAGAACTTAATTTTGGCATAATCGGTCACGCACCTACCAGTGCCACACCTGTGGATTATAAGATCGTGAATAAAGAGGATGGAAGTGTCAGCTGTTTTATCAGCGCTACTGATCTTTTTACACGGACAAGGTGGATTACCGAGGTTAATCTGCCAAAAGATAAAGCCTATTTTACAACAACTACAACCTGGCATAATCCAACACCATTAACACAACCCTATTATCAGTGGATGAATGCCGCATACCAGGTAGCAGGAGATCTTGAATTCTGCTTCCCGGGCAGTCATTGGATAGGCCATGACGGACGTGCCCATGACTGGCCTATTGATCCGGAAGGACGAGACATTTCCTGGTATAAAAACAACGGTTTTGGAGGCAGCAAGTCCAACCATGTACTTGGTGGGATCAGCGAATATTATGCAGGATATTGGCATGATCTGAATTTCGGATCCGGTCACTATAACCAGTATGGAGAAAAACTCGGAATGAAAGTCTTTCAATGGGCACACAGTCGATCAGGTGGTATCTGGGAGGATCTTTTAACAGATACCGATGGGCAGTATGTGGAACTCCAATCTGGCAGGTTGTTCAATCAACCCGGTTCAAACAGCACACAAACACCATTTAAACACTTCGGCTTTGAACCCTATGCTACAGACGTATTTAAAGAATACTGGTTCCCAATATTGAATACCAAGGGCGTGCTGAAGGCAAATCCCCATGGTGTAATAAATGTTGAGAGGACCAGTGAAAACCAGGTTGTTTATTTCTGTCCTTTGAAGAAGACGAATGGAAAAATATATATCTTTTTTGGAGACCGCCTGGAAAAAGAAATCGATCTTGATCTTGATGTTCTGGAAACCTGGTCCGTGGATATACCAATTAATGATGCCGGGTCTCCATTGAAAGTCATACTGGGAGATAACAAATTGATATATTCCGAAATGAAAGAAGAGAACCTTTCAAGCCGGCCGATGAATACTCCGGAAGATTTTGACTGGAATTCCACTTATGGCTTGTTCCTGGATGGACAGCATTGGATGTTTCAAAAGAAATATATGCTTGCACGAAGAAGTTTTGAAAAATGCCTGGAAAAAGATCCTAATTATGCCCCGGCTCTTAATCAGCTTGCAGCTTTATGTTACCGCAATGCCGAATATGAAGCTGGATTGAAGTATATAAAAACGTCTCTTTCCATTAATACATATGATCCGGAGGCTAATTTTGTGTTTGGGCTGATCAATAAAAAGATAGGAAAATTCACAGATGCTGAAGATGGTTTCTCTGTAACATTGTTAACGCCTTCATATAGAAAAGCTGCGTATACGGAATTGGTTAAACTGGCTTTAACCCGGGACAGGATGGAATCAGCGAAAAATCATGCCCTTAAAATACTGAAGATTTCCCCGGATGATATCGAAGGAAATAAGTTAATGGCTGTAATACTCAGACTTGAAGGCTCTTCCGGGAAAGCTGGCCGGCACATTGACAATTTAGAAGAGATAATGCCTATTAATCATTTTGCAAATTTTGAAAAATACATTTTAAATACAAATGAGGCCTCTAAAGAAGCCTTCATTACAGATATCAAAAGTGAATTACCTCATGAAATCATGATGGAATTGGCATTATGGTACCTGGAATCAGGCAGGAGGGATGAAGCGGTACAAATACTAAAACTTGCTCCTTCAAATCCAATGGTATATCTGCAACTCGCATATTTACTGCAGCTTGCCGGCCAGGAGGATGAGGCCAACAAATATCTGAATCAAATGCTGGATATGCCAGCTGATTTTGTATTTCCATTCCGGCCAGAACACGTTGATGTTTTAGAATGGGCTACAAAGAAATCTGATAGCTGGAAGCCAGAGTATTATCTTGCTTTGTTACACTGGAGTTTTGGCCAACAGGATCAGGCCACTCAATGGTTCAAAAAGTGTGGGGACAAGCCTGATTATGCTCCATTTTATATGGCAAAATCTAATTTCTTCAGGGATCACGAGAATTATGATCCGGAATATGACCTGAATAAAGCAAATTTTCTGGATCCTGACCAATGGAGAACATTTGCCGGTTTGATTGACTTTTATCTGTCCGAAAACCGGACCAGTGAAGCTCTTGCTGCTGCTAAGAAATCAATCAAACGATTTCCACTGAATAATGAATTAAAGTATACATATGCCAAATGCCTGATGGCAGATGGCCAATATGAAGCTTGCAGGAAAGCCCTGGCTGAGACGGTTATATTACCCAGCGAAGGGGCAAGATATGGAAGGGTAACTTATCGGCAGGCTTGTCTGATGGAAGGCATTGATCATTTCAAAAAGAAAAAATACAATTCGGCGATCAAATCCAATAGTAATGCCCGTTTATGGCCTGAAAACCTGGGTGTAGGTAAGCCATTCAATGTGGATGAACGAATTGAAGATTATTTTGAAGCTGTGTGCCACGATAGAAAAAAGGAAAAAGACCTTTCAAACCAATTCTATAAAAAAGTAATACAATTCAATGAAGATATAAAACCAGGATACAGTTCTGTGGATTATTTGTATTTAAAATCATTGTTAGCCCTTGGCAGATCAGAAGGGGTGGAAAGATTCCTGCAAGCCTGGGAGAATTCCAATCCAAGTGATCCTATTCAGAAATGGTGTAAGGCTATGATCAATGGCGATAAAACACAGGCAGAAAATATTGCAAAACAGATCAATACAGAATCCGGAGGCACACCCTGGGATCCGCAATATGCTGATACGGAATTTGAGATTATTAAAACCCTGAGTATGGCTATGTCTGAGAATTAAGATAACCTCATTATAAAAGTCTTGATAAATATTGTTTCCTCACCATTCTCATATCTTATCCTGTAGTTTACAAGTGATCCGGATTTAACAGAATCTTCAATACCCATAACCGTATGCCGGAAATACAACACTTTAAAATGTTCGTTAACAGAGATTTTATCTGATATGACCAAATCCTGATCCGGGTTGGAGCATTTACTTAGCAGGATTGCTACCTGTTGGCTGATATCCGGATCGACTTTAAAATTATTTCACGAACTCAAAATCGACGATCATAGGAAGATGATCAGATAATTT
>JAHEGY010000202.1 GCA_024644875.1 Cyclobacteriaceae bacterium | reverse complement strand
AGGGCCTGCTCTATCTCCTGATCTTCAGGACTTAAAAATGATTTATCGCCATGGAGGAAATCCTCTCTCATATTCTGTATAAAGTTTATACTAAAATAATGACACGCATTCTAAAATACGCCTTTTAATGATAGAAATACTTATTTTTTTCGAGTCCAACTTTGATTACTTGCCTTATCTCTGATGATCTGTACATGTAGATAAGTGCCCGGAACTTAATGTTATTATCAGATATTTTTAAACAATATATTCATTCAAATAGTAAATTTTAGAAATACTTCAGAATTTCTTCAAAATTAAACCTTAAGTTTAATGAAAAATCCATATGAAAAACATCCGAAAAGAAGACATCTCTCAGGAAGTATTTGACCTTTATGATGAATATGCCCACAATCGAATAGACCGGCGAAAATTCCTTGATAAATTATCAACCTACGCAGTAGGCGGATTAACCGTCAGCGCTCTACTGAGCTTTATCATGCCGAATTACCAGGATAATTTACAAATTCAGCCTGATGACAAAAGACTAAACACAGAATATATAACATACAACTCACCAAAAGGCGGGGGCGATATTAAAGCACAACTTTCCAGACCAAAAAACGCTTCCGGAAAACTGCCTGGCATAGTAGTTGTCCATGAAAACCGTGGATTGAATCCGTACATAGCGGATGTTGGCAGAAGGGCCGCTTTGGCAGGCTTCATTTCTATTGCACCGGATGCACTTACACCCCTGGGAGGTTACCCCGGCAATGATGACGAAGGCAGGGCTTTACAACGTCAGCGGGATCGTAATGAGATGTTACAGGATTTTATCGCAGCCTTTCAATATCTTAAAGACAGCCCGGAATGCACAGGCAATATTGGTGTAGTAGGATTTTGCTTTGGGGGATGGATATCCAATATGATGGCGGTAGAAGTCCCTGACCTGAAAGCAGCTGTTCCTTTTTATGGTGGCCAGCCTTCCAGTGACCAGGTTCCAAAAATCAACGCACCCCTATTATTGCAATTTGCAGGCCTGGATACAAGGGTTAATGCAGGATGGCCGGAATATGAAGCAGCTCTGAAAAAGAACAATAAGGAATATACTGCATATACCTACCCGGATGTAAATCATGGGTTCCATAATGATTCCACACCCCGGTATGACAAAGAGTCTGCCGAGCTAGCATGGAGCAGGACAATTGATTTTTTCAAGGAGAAATTGGAATAAAATATTAATTTTAAGAAAATAGCAATTTTTTAAACTATTGGAGTCAAAAAAACAGGTTTGTTCGGGAGAAGGATTACAGAGGAAATTAGTGAATAGGAGACTTTTTCTCTCGATATTATTTTTTTTATTGACATGGATGCAGCTGAATGTAAATGGTCAGGACCTGCATATCAAAAGGGCTACTACTCCTGTTAAAGTCGATGGGGTAATGGATGAAGGTGCCTGGCTGGAGGCAGATGTTGCTGACCATTTTAATCAATATTTCCCATATGACAGTTCAGAAGCTATCGCTCCAACTGAGGTTAGAATGACCTATGATGATGATTACATTTATGTTGTGGCAATCATGCGAAGCCTTGGCCCGAGGGAGTATGTAATACCATCTCTTCGAAGGGACTATCGCGGAGAAGCATATGATGGTTTTTCCGTAATTTTCGATACTTATAAAGATAAAACAAATGCTTTTCTTTTCGGAGTCAATCCATACGGAGTTCAACGGGAAGGACTTATTTCCAATGGAGGGAACTCCCGAAGAAGAGGAGGACAAGGAAGCAGTGATTTCTCCCTGACCTGGGACAATAAATGGTACTCTGAAGCCAAGATCTATGATGACCATTGGATAGCTGAGATGGCTATACCATTTAAATCAATTCGGTTTAAGGAAAGTATGGATTCCTGGTTTATAAACTTTTACCGCATAGATAGTGAATATGCAGAAAGATCCACCTGGTCACCTATTCCCAGAAATTTCAGTTTGATTAATATTGGTTTTAATAAAGAATTAAAATGGGATGAACCCTTGAAGAATCCGGGTAAGAATATTTCTCTCATTCCCTATACTGCCTTTAAAGTTGGGAAGAATTACGAAGAAGACACACCATCTGAAACGAAATTTACAGTAGGCGGAGATGCAAAACTGGCTCTGTCTACTGCCATGAATCTTGATCTTACAATTAACCCGGACTTCTCTCAGGTAGAGGCCGACCAGCAGGTGACCAACCTGGATCGATTTGAGATCTTTTTCCCTGAGCAAAGACAGTTCTTCCTGGAAAACGCAGATCTCTTCGCAGATTTTGGAAGCTCAGCAGCAAGACCATTCTTTTCACGGAGAATTGGAATAGCCAGAGATACAGCCACAGGGACTAATTTAGAGAATCCCTTGTATTTCGGAGCCAGGATTAGCGGAAACATTAACAATAAGTGGCGTACCGGGTTTTTGACCATTCAAGCGGCTAAAGATAATGATATTGCTCTTCCTTCCATTAATTATACAGTTGCCTCAGTGCAGTACCGCCTGGGCCAAAGATCAAACATAGCGGCCATGTTCGTGAGCAAACAACCTTTTCAGGACTCCATCGGTGGCGAATTTAATATACTGCCAAGCACTTGGAACAGAACCCTTGGACTTGATATGAACCTCGCAACCCCGGATAACAAATGGAGCGGGAAAGGATATTACCATCGGTCATGGGATGAAATGGGATTAGATTCAACCTATTCCTATGGCATTGGTGTAAATTATAATACATATCGCTGGGAGGCAAGGTCAGATTTCAGATCTATCGGAGCTAATTTCAACCCAAGGGTAGGTTTTGTTCGACGAACAGATTTTAACCAAATAAGAGCTACTGTTTATTATAATTTTTACCCATCAAAAGGACGTATTCAATCGCATGCTCCGGGATTGGATGTTGATTTTTTGAACAACAGACTTTATGGGTTGACAGACTGGGATGCAAATATATTATACCGTATAAACTTCAGAAACACAGCTCGTTTTAGTATGAGATTACGTCGGCAATATACGTATTTATATGAACCATTTGATCCCAGTGGATCGGATGGGATTGAGCTTCCGGCGGATTCCGAATATGCGTATAATTTTATCATTGCCAGGTTCAGTTCAGATGAGAGGAAACCATTTTTCTATACGGTTTCCACCCGATCCGGTGAATACTACAACGGAACAAATATCAACCTTGAAGGAACATTATCTTATCGTTTTATACCTTATGCCGTTGTATCTGTTAATTTCGAATATAACCGGGTACGCCTACCATCACCTTACAATGATTCGAATTTAATCCTGGTCGGGCCCAGGTTTGATATTACTTTTACCCGTAATATTTTCTGGACAACTTTTATTCAATACAATAGCCAGATCAACAATGTGAACGTAAATACCCGTTTCCAATGGAGATTCAAACCGGTATCAGATCTTTTCATAGTATATACTGACAATTACTTTGCCGGCCTGGAAGACAGATTTATTGATTTCAGCCGTCCCAAGCTGAGAGCATTTGTTATTAAATTAACGTATTGGTTTAACCTGTAACCCAGCCCGGAATAGTATAAAAAAAATTGAGGATCACATATCTGGATATCGGAAAATAAGTCTTTATTCAAAAATTATTATTATCCTGAATTACCTCCATTGATCATTATATAAACCGGAAGAATTTACTCCAATATATTAACTGATAATCTGGGATTCATTGTCTAATGATAGACCAAGTATAAAGGTTCTGGTACTTGCTTAATAAGCTTTGCATCATGGATGAATCATGGAAATTCGAAATTTTATGACTTTTATGTAATTCTGTCCGCAAGTTTTCTCATTTAAAAGCATCATAATATTAAAAGTTAAACTAAAACAACGAAGAAATGAGAAGTACAAAATTTAATATCTGGGCTTTAGGATTAATTGTAATTCTAATATTTGCCAGCTATCAGGCAGAAGCTCAAAGGGACCGTGGGAATGGATTCGGCAAAGGATATAGATCTGGTAATCCACGGGGTGATGGAGATGGGCCAGGGCCTATAAGCAGAATGGGATCAGCTCTTGATCTTAATGATGAACAAAAATCACAGATTGAGAAAATTCACCTGGATATGCAAAAGGAGCTGTTGCCGACCTTAAATGAATTAAGGGAGAAGAATGCAAAACTTAACACCCTGATCTCTGAAAACGAAAGTGAATTAAAGATCAACCAGTTGATCGATGAGATCAGCAAACTTCAGGCCACTGTTCGAAAGGGTCGTATAAGCAATCATTTCAAGGTCAGGGAACTGCTTACTGATGAACAGAAAGTTAAATTCGATACATTTTCCGGTAACAGATTAAATGGTATGGGGCGGCATTCCGGTAGCATGGGCCGGTATGGACGTGGAAGAATATAAATACATTAATTTGAGATTGGACAATTGAAAACCGGTGAAGATATTATTTCTTTGCCGGTTTTCTTTAATCTGTATTCTTAAACTACCTATAAACATTTATCTTTATTCTACAGGGCACAATACATATGGAAATTGGCGATTCAGAGCTTGTTACTAAATTAAAAAATGCTGATGAGCAAGTTTTCCGCCAATTGGTATTGAAATACCAAGACAAGATTTTCAATACCTGCATCAGCCTGGTAAAGAATGCTGAGGACGCTGATGACCTCACACAGGAAGTATTTATAGAGATTTTTAGATCCATACATAAATTCAGGGAGGATTCCCTGTTATCAACCTGGATATACCGAATTGCAGTTAATAAATCGCTGGAGCACTTGAGGAGAATGAAAAGAAAAAAGAGAGCCAGGATCTTAACCTGGTTCAATAAAGAAGACCACGATATGTATCAGGAAGCTGCCGATTTCAATCATCCCGGTATCCATGTAGAAAACGAAGAACGATCACGTATTTTGTTCAGGGCAGTTGAAAAATTACCTGAATCGCAGAAGATAGCTTTTACCCTCCATAAGCTGGAGGGACTATCATATGAACAGATTGCTGAAGTCATGCAAAAAACATTATCCTCGATAGAATCACTTATGCACCGGGCGAAAAGAAATTTAAAGAAGGATTTATATGATTATTATAAATCATCATAATAACGCAAGTTATTTCATTTAATGACGTCTAAATAGTAGATCAATGAAAAAAACAGATCAAGATATCGAGACCCTGGTTGACAAAACACTCAATGCTTTTGATGGTGCCGATAGGGCCAGAC
>JAHEGY010000201.1 GCA_024644875.1 Cyclobacteriaceae bacterium | reverse complement strand
TTGAGCGTATTATTCCTAAAGATGATTTTATAAAGAATATTGCCATATTCGATTTTGAGAATCGCGCCGATGAGCAAGATCTGGAATGGTTGTCGACTGGCCTATATTTAGCCTTTTTTGTAGATTTTGGCCAGGATATTTTTTTTCGGGCCAAAGGGACGGAATCATTTTACGATGAATTGGTAAGAAATAAGATTAAAGCTTTAAACGACGTTCCTATTCAATTACAGCGAAAGATTGCCAGAGATTTCCGGCTTGATTATATTCTCAGCGGGAGTTTTGATAAAACAGATGAAGGTTTTCAAATAAACACACAACTTTATGATACAGAAAATGGTAAACTCATATCTGAACATACTGTACAAGGGCCTGACGTATTCAGCCTGATTGATCAACTGTCTGTGGAAATAAAAAAAGATCTTGGGATTCCTCAAAGTTATATTGATAATGCTGAAGATTTCCAGGTATCAAGTTTGTTGACCTCATCCCTAAGTGCATATAAGGAATATACTTTAGGTTTTGCCGAAATCTCCTTCAGGAATAAGTACGGAAGCAGTATTCCTTTTATGCTCAGTGCATTAGAAAAAGATCCGGATTTTTTAACGGCTGAACTGGAACTAACTGCCATTTATATGATCACAAATCAGTTTGAGCAGGCTTCCATACATATGGAAAACGTGATGGATAAACTCTACATGTTGCCGGAAAGGGATCAATTTATGGCAAAATCATTATATTATTTTTTGAATGAAGAACAGGAGAAACGTATCAAAGTCATTGAAATGTGGATTGATATCTATCCGGATGATGTGTACGCCTATGATCTTCTCGCACAAATTCATCATGGATCTGGTGAGCCTCAAAAGGCAGAGGAAGTCCTTAAAAGGGCTTTGCAGATAGATGATAACCGGGGAGATTTTTATGTTGATCTGGCAGATGTATTAAAGATCCAGGGAAAGAATGAAGAAGCTTTAAGTTATTATAATCTTTATGCCGAAACATACCCCAATCATTCACGTTCATTCAGATTACTTGGTGATTTTTATTTTGATGAAGGCAAATATCAGGAAGCTGAAAGAAATTATGAAAAGTCCTTAATTCTGTCAGAAGATAATGTACTCAGTATGGGTAAACTGGCTATGATCCAGGAACGATATGGTAATTTCAAAGAAGCTGAAATTGGTTATAATGAAGCCTTGAAGAATGCGAGTACAGGAAGCGATAGTATGCAGATCTTAACTATGCAAATGGACTACTTTCTCAATCGCGGACAAATAAGAAAAGTAATTGAAAGATGGGAACAAACCCTGGTATCCCTTAGTAATGTATATCCACCTCTTGTGGTATCTATTTTTAAGGCCACCAGGTTATACTGGTATTTCCTGATAAATGAATTCGACACTGCCTTAAGTATTATTCAAGAGGAAGAACAAAAATTTTCTGATGCATTTAAAGATATTGTTGCTTATGGATACCTGTCTTATTATCTCAATCAGGGAAATTTAGAAAAAGCAGAAGAAGCCTATGAAAGGATGGAAAGGTATGTTTCCAAGTTCGGTTCATCAGGTAATATTGAAAAATATAATGAGGCTGAGATACTTTATTTAAGGCAGGAATATGAATCCGCACTTGAAAAATTCAATGAATTTAAATCAGTTAATACCCATTTCCCGAATGATCTTCTGGAAATCAGAATAGCAAATTGTTATGAAGCGCTGAACAACTCTGATAAGGCTATTGAAATACTTGAAGACCTACTTGAAATTAATCCCTACCAGGCTACTGCACACCTGTTAATGGCAAAATCTTTGATTGAAACAGGAAATAAAAATCAAGCAAAGGAACATCTGGAAATTGCCAATCAGGTGTGGGAAAATGCCGATCCGGAATACAGCCTTGCACAGGAAGCAAAAACGCTTTATGAGGAAATATAGAGGGATTATGGCAGCGCATTACGCAACGTGATTTTTAAGCGCGAAATAAAAAAGCAATACTATAAATATATGAAATGAGAGATCTAGCATTAACTTGTATTTTAACTGTTTTTATAACCTTTCCAATCAGGTCACAAAACAAACTTGAAAAGGAAGAATGGCTAAAAGATGCAGGTTTCGGGATGTTTATTCACTGGAGTATGGACTCGCAATTGGGGATTGTTATCAGCCATTCCACGGTTGGAGCCTCAGAAGATTACACTAACCGTTATTTTAATGAATTGCCAAAGACCTTTAATCCCACCGATTTTGATGCGAATAGAATGGTAGTCCTGGCAAAACTAGCTGGCATGAAATATATGGTTTTTACAGCCAAGCATCACTCAGGTTTTTGTATGTGGGATACAGAAACTACGCCTTTCAATATCATGAATACACCCTATAAACAGGATATTGTAAAAGAGTACATCGAAGCCTGTCGTAAACATGGCCTCAAAGTTGGCTTGTACTTCTCGCCGGAGGATTTCTGGTTCCTACACCAAAATGATGAACTGATCAGAAGGAGTGATATTGATGATATTTCAGAAGAATTGAGGGAAAAATATATTGATTACAATCAGAGGCAATGTAGAGAGTTGTTAACAAGATATGGCCCTATTGATGTCATGTTCTTTGATGGAGGAGAAGGATCGCTCATCAAAGTACTAAAACCTTTTTGCTGGGGGATTAATCCTGATTTACTGGTAACAAGGGGGGAATTGCAGACCCCGGAGCAATATCTTCCCGGGATCACATCAGAACGGGTATGGGAATCATGTATAACCATGGGTACACAATGGCAATTCAAACCGACCAATGAGTCTTATAAATCAGGAGCACAGATCATCAAAATGCTGGTTGAAACACGAGCCAAAGGAGGAGCACTTTTATTGAACATCGGACCGGATGCCTATGGGAACATCCCCTTTGAACAGGACCGCAACTTACGCGAGGTGGCTGCCTGGTATTTTATTAATCATGAAGCAGTGGATAATGTACATCCCTGGATCATCACCAATGAAGGGGATATATGGTTCTGTCAATCCAAAGATGGCAAAAATGTCTATGCAGCTCTTTTTGGTCAGAGAGATTGGCCCAGGGGAGAAAGAAGAGAATTTTTGATCAATTCGGTCAAAGCAACACCTGACACAAAAGTTAGTGTGTTGGGTCAAAGTGATAAAATAGTTGAATACATGGATCTTGACCCTGTTTCCAGATTTAATCAAGAACCTGATGGATTGAAAATCTCTGTCGTCAGGGCCCAGCGGATATATAATAATCACAAATGGCCCAACCCTATTGTACTAAAACTGGAAAATGTTGAAAAGGCACTTGATCCACCGGTCATCCGGACTGTGGATGATCCCGGGCTAGCAGACCGTGAGGTAACCTTTATTGTTAATCTGGATGATCTAGGGGATGCTGATAGGGTTGGAATTGCCATTCAATACCGGAAGGCACCAACAACACTCAATGAACGTGTGGCTGGTGCGGACTGGATACTGACTGAGGTGATAGATGCTGATAATCCCGGAAAATATAAAGTCATACTGGAAGATATGGATCCTGGAACTTATCAGTACCGGGCAGCAGTAATCCATCCCAAGATTATGATCTCCGGTGAGATCTTTTCGTTCACCATTAACTGAGGCCTTTCCTTGGAGTTCCCTGAAATAAAAGATATTTTAATAAATCAATTGAATGTTTGGATAAAATCCTGTAAAAAAGTAATGAAGGCCATGATTATCAATAGAAACACAATATTCCCCATATCCATTATATTATTTTTTATCCTGGCAGGATGTGAACCGGAGATCACTGGTCCGGTTAAACCAAATATTGTCTTTATACTGGCGGATGACCAGCGGGGAGAAACCATTCATGCACTGGGTAATCCCGAGATCATCACACCAAACCTGGATAAGCTGGCTTCTGAAGGAATGAGTTTTACAAATGCCTATATCATGGGATCTTATTCAGGCGCTGTATGCCTGCCAAGCCGGATGATGCTTTTCACCGGTAAATACTTGAACAACCTGACCAGGAACGGATCAATCATCCCGGAAAGTGATTCCACACTGGGAGAGAGCTTGCAGAAAGCAGGTTACAACTGTTTCGGCATCGGTAAATACCATAGCCAGCCTGAATCATATTACAGGATCTTTAATGATGGCAATAATATATTCTTCGGTGGAATGCATGATCAGTGGAATGTGCCTCTCAATTCCTATGAATCCGTAGCCAATTATGAGCGTAAAATGCGGCCGGTTATTAATGATTTCTTTTATAAAAAAGATATAACCTATGAATTGGGTGAATATATGTACGGTGGCAAACACAGTACGGATATTTTCGCGGAAACTGCCATTGAGTTTATCGAAAACTATGAGGGTGAAAAGCCCTTCTTTCTGTACACAGCCCTCATGACCCCCCATGATCCACGTACCACCCATAAGAAATACTTTGATATGTATGATACAGCGGGCATCAGCATACCACCTAATTTCATGCCTCAGCATCCATTCGATAATGGGGAAATGCGAGTACGGGATGAAATGCTGGCACCATTTCCCCGTACAAAACCCGTCGTAAAAGAACATTTAAGAGATTACTATGCACTGATCACGCATAATGATGATCGACTCGGGAATATTATAGATGCCCTGAAAGCAAAGGGGATATATGAGCATACCATCATCATATACTCCGGGGATAATGGTCTTGCTGTTGGTCAGCATGGACTTTTTGGAAAGCAGAATCTCTATGAACATAGTACGAATATCCCCCTGATCATATCAGGACCCGGGATCCCCGTTGATGCAAGATCTGAGGCTTTCGTATACCTGACGGATATGTATCCAACCTTATGCAATATGTTAGGTATAACAGTTCCGAAATCCGTGGATGGTTCCAGCTTTTATCATGTGTTGAAAGACCCCGGAGCCGACCACCATGAATTCATAACGACAACCTATAAGGCTAACCAGCGTGCTATCCGGGATAACCGTTACAAACTGATCAGATATCGTGTCAATGATCAGGAGCATTTACAATTGTTTGACCTGGTGGAAGATCCGTTTGAAACTACCAATTTGGTAGAGGAGTCATCCTATGCTGGAGAGTTGGATCGCCTTAATAAATCAATGTTTGAGCAATTGGAGCAATTTAATGATACTATCTGGATAAAATAAATCAAATTTTATGGAACTCAATACTGCTGAAAAATTCCTGTTAATTATAATGCATCCGGAAAAACCCAGGTACCAGATACCTGAAACAAAGATCAATCCGGGTCTTTTTGGTGCCATGCTGATGGATCTTTCACTCGAGGAAAAAATCGAATTTAAGGATA
>JAHEGY010000107.1 GCA_024644875.1 Cyclobacteriaceae bacterium | reverse complement strand
TGAAGAAGCGCATCAAATCTCAGATGTAGATTGGCTGGCACAGGGCACCATCTACCCTGATGTAATCGAATCAGTATCTGTAAAAGGACCTTCTGCAACCATAAAATCACATCATAATGTGGGAGGCTTGCCGGATACGATGAAGCTTAAGGTGATAGAACCCCTGAATACATTGTTTAAGGATGAAGTACGCAATGTAGGCAAATCACTTCATATCGATCCGAACATCCTGGGCCGGCATCCCTTTCCCGGCCCCGGACTGGCCATTAGGATCATCAGTGATGTAACCCCGGAAAAGGTCAGGATATTACAGGAAGTCGATGCTATCTTCATTAACGGACTGAAAAGAGAGGGCCTGTACGATGATGTCTGGCAGGCGGCCACCATGCTGCTTCCTACACAGTCTGTTGGAGTTATGGGTGATGAGCGAACTTACGCCAATGTGGTTGCGCTGAGGGCAGTCTCCAGTGTTGATGGAATGACAGCCGATTGGAGTCAGCTACCTTATGATTTTCTTGCAGATGTTTCAAATGAGATCATAAATAAAGTAAAGGAGGTAAACCGGGTTGTCTATGATATCAGTTCGAAGCCTCCGGCAACAATTGAATGGGAATAATAAAACTCGAGTATAATGTATAAATACTTTTTGACCGGCTTGATTTTATTGCTGAGTATAACCCAGGTAAAGTCACAAAATGCAGCTGAGCAGAATTATCTTCAGGGAAAGGAGATGTATGAGTCAGGAAGGTATGATTTTGCTATGGAAATATTAAAACCTTTGACCTTACCCAGCAATAAAAGTACCTTTTCACCTTATGCAGGCTATTATTACAGCCTTTCGGCCATTGAAGAAGGATATACCTTTCTTGCAGAGGAAATGCTTAAGCAGATCATCACACAATATCCTGATTGGGACTATCAGGATCTCGCCAGGCTGTGGCTTGCGAAAATGTATCTTGAAGAAGAAAACTACATCGATGGTCTTGCAACAATTAATGATATTAAAGATCCTGCCATAAAACAACAAAGCGATGAACTCATCAAATCTGAACTATCTCTTGTTGAAGATGTTGATACTTTGACAAACCTCTATTATTTATATCCTTATCTTGATGGACTTGCGATTACCCTTGCAGATAAGATCTCGAGCCAGTCTCTTATGAAGCAGAACCGGACCTTATTATTGGAAATTATTGAGAAATTTAACCTGGATAAAGAGCAATATAACTTTATAGAGCAGTTCGAATCTGTTAAAAAAGATGTCTACAATGTAGCCGTATTATTTCCTTTCATGCTGCAAGATATCAATCCTAATAATCTCCGAAGAAGCAACCAGTTCATTCTTGATATATATGATGGCATTAAAATTGGAATAAATTCCCTCAGGGAAAGGGGCATTATTGTTAACCTGTATGCATTTGATACAGAAAAAGATGCTTTTACTACCCAGGAATTGATAGATTCCGGGGAATTGGATGGTATGGATTTATTGATTGGCCCTTTATATCCTGAAACTGTAAAACTGGTATCTGATTTTTCGCTGAAGAAAAAGATCAATATGTTCAATCCTTTATCTTCAAATTCCGATCTGATAGAGAATAATCCTTTCTGCTTTCTCCTGAAGCCTACTTATGAAAATATGGCATATGCCGCTGCTGATTTTATCAAAAATGATCATCGTAATAAGAATGCTATGATCTTTTACGAGGATGATCCAAGAGATTCATTGATGGCCTTTACATATAAAGCCAGCATAGAGGAAGATTCATTTAATGTTGTTTTAACTCAAAAAATAACGGGTCTGGATACCATCAGTGTATACAATACATTAACCCGGAAATTCAGATTTGATGAACTTGATCTTAGTGAAGAGGACTCCCTCAGCATGGTCGAAAGATATGATCTCTATGATTACTTTGATCGGTTGAGCAGGGCGTCAAGTTATGATGAATTGAGAAGCATCAGGCCGCTTGAACTTTTTGTCATTCCTCCTGACAGCATAGGTCATATCTTTGTAGCAACCAATCAGGAAGTTATTGCAGCAAGCTCCATAAGTGGGATGGAAACACGAGGGGATTCGATAACACTCATTGGATACGAAGACTGGCTGGATTATAAATCTTTGTCATTAAACCAGATGGAGCTACTCGATGTCAAATTTATTGCACCCGGGTATATTTCAAATTCAAATCCCCATTTACAGGATGTATACCAGAAGATCCTGCATACCATTAATAAATCCCCAAATAAATATCATTACCTCGGGTATGAACTCATCAATTTTGTGGGTGAAATGCTTTATCAGCATGGGATATATTTCCAGGTAGGGCTTTATGATCAGGAGGTTTATCCGGGGATCCTGTACCAGGGATTTGATTATTCAAGAGGTAATGACAACCAGTTAATACCTATTATAGAATTTGAAGATTCACATTTTTTGATATCTAACCAATAACGTTTTTAGCAATATGAAAATTACAAACAGCAAGAGCATTTTTGCAGAAGCCAATAAATATATCCCGGGAGGTGTGAATTCACCCGTTCGGGCCTTTAAAGCCGTAGGCGGGGAACCACTTTTTATTGAAAGAGCTGAAGGATCTAGATTATATGATATAGATGGGAATACATTTATAGACATGATCAATTCCTGGGGTCCCATGATATTGGGTCATGCGAACAAAATGGTGGAAGCATCTGTTACTACTGCCCTGAAAAATTCCCCCTCTTTCGGTGCCCCAACAGAGGTTGAGGTACAAATGGCGGAATTGATTGTTAATATGGTGCCTTCAGTTGAAAAAGTAAGAATGGTAAATAGCGGAACAGAGGCTACCATGTCGGCCATAAGATTGGCCAGGGGATTTACCAAAAAAGATAAGATTATCAAGTTTGAAGGATGCTATCACGGACACGGCGATTCGTTTCTGATAGCAGCAGGAAGTGGTGCTGTAACCATGGGTAGCCCTGATAGCCCGGGAGTTACCCGAGGAACTGCGAATGATACTTTAATTGCCGGATTTAATGATTTAAATTCTGTTGAAGTACTTTTTCAGCATAATCCCAGGGAAATTGCAGCAGTGATTGTTGAACCAGTGGCGGGAAATATGGGCTGTGTATCACCTGATCCTGGGTTTCTTGAAGGCCTGAAAGAACTATGCCATGCAAATGAAGCTTTATTGATCTTTGATGAAGTTATGACTGGTTTCAGGCTGGCCCCGGGAGGAGCTCAGGAATTATTCAGTGTAACTCCTGACCTGACCACGCTGGGTAAGATCATAGGAGGGGGGTTCCCGGTTGGAGCCTATGGCGGTAGAAAGGAAATTATGGACACTATATCCCCAACAGGACCAGTATATCAGGCTGGAACACTTTCTGGCAATCCTATTGCCATGAGTGCGGGTTATGCTCAACTTAAATATTTAAAGGAACATCCGGAAATCTACCAGGAACTTGATGATACGACCGCTGATATTTGCAGTGGTATTCAGAAAAACCTTGAAAAGCTGAATCTCGATTTCAAAATAAACAGAGTGGGCTCTATGTTTACCCTTTTCTTTAATAATGAGGAAGTCAGGAATTTTACAGATGCAAAGAATTCTGATATGGAAGCTTTTGGGAGGTATTTCAACTTGATGCTGGAAAGGGGAGTATACCTGGCCCCTTCGCAATATGAAGCTTTGTTTATTTCTACAGCCATTGATAAATCAGATGTAGATCATATCATTGATTCAAATTTCAAGTCTCTTTCAAAAATGTATAATTAACCTGCCATTTAAGGGTTACTTTTCACTATCCTAACGCGTTGATAATTAGATTAATCTTGAAATTTTTCATTGGAGTGATGATTAGTTTCAAAATCTTCTTATTTTTAGGATATATTAATGCATAATAGTGCTTAGGCGAAGATTTCTCATATTTTTTGTTCCAGCTTTTCTTATTTGTATAAATATTAAAGCTCAGCAGGGTGGCTTAAATCAGAAAGTCCAGTATGAAACTATTTATGATGATCCTTATGATATAAATAAATTGTTTCTGATGGTTCAGCCTGTTTATGGTGAGGCTTATAGCGCCAATACAAATTTAGGATTTGGATTGGGACTTGATTATTACCTTAAAGATCTTATGGACTTTCAAATTGGATTCCGGACTCCTTACAGCCAGGCAACCGACCTCATGCGGGATGCTGCAACAAAAAACAGTGATGCACTGAATGATCCAAAGCGATTTTATTATGTTGAGCTGGGCTTAAACTACCATGTTGTGGACAGGAAGCAAAGTTCTAAATCAAAATTCGTTCTGTTTTCAAAGAATTTCAAAAAATACAATAAATGGGAGACCATGGTGCCGGAAAGTATATTTGTTCCGATAAACATCCGGAAAATATGGGGAGTCCGGTTAGGAGGAACAGCCTATCAAAGCACCTTTGAAGTAAACAAGGTTCTGGAAAACCAGGGTAAAGAACTTGATCCCGATTTTACCGCGGATCTTGACCAGGTATCCTTCTATAGCAATATCAACAGCCAGGGATTTTATGTAGGCGGTTCGCTTGAGCTGATTAAAAATGTTGCCATAAAATTTGAGAACCTTTATGATCAGAATGCCAATGACCTGATGTTCAATGTATATGTGGACCTGCTGATTAACCCTTTTATTTCCATTGAAGAAATCACATTTATTCCTGAATCAGGTAGTGAGATTGAGACCATTTCAGGAGACATTATCGATACCAGCATGTTTGGATTCCGGGCAGGAATTCAGGGGAAGTTTAACCGAGGGATTGGATTCAGTTATGGGGTAGAAACGGGACTCAGGCCGGGCATACAGGGTACCGGATTTTTTCTGATGGGTGTATTCAGCGTCCCGGTTTTTGGATTCAGGTTGGACAAAGGCATGAGCAACTTTGAAAATTAAAATCCCTTTTGATTTTTAAATCACCTGATTGACCGGGATCAATATCTCCTCCAGAAGTATGGGGTGAAAAGTATCAGTACAGTAAATAATTCAAGTCTTCCCAGCAACATCAAGAAGGATAAAAACCATTTTCCCCCTGGTGGAACATGAGCGAAATTATTTACGGGACCTACACTTCCAACACCGGGACCTATATTACCTATTGAAGTGGCTACAGATCCAAGCGCTGTCGTGAAGTCCACTCCCAGGTAGGACATGATTATTGAGCCAATGGCGAAAACCATAATGTAAATGATCATAAAGGCCATGACGTTAAAGGTAATATCTTTGGTGACAGGCTTATGATTAAACCTGAGAGGTATTACAGCATTTGGGTGAATTAGTCTTTTTAACTCAAGAAGACTGTTCTTGAACAGGATGACATGCCTGACAATCTTTACACCTCCCGCAGTTGATCCCGCAGAAGCACCAATAAACATCAGCATAAAGAAAAACATAGTTAGATGTGCATTCCATGAGGTATAATCGGCCGTAACATACCCGGTGGTGCTGACAATTGACACGATCGAGAATAACGAGTTTCTGAAGGCGCTTTCTATACCATAATCAGTTACTTGGAAAACAGCAATTCCCGCAAAAATACTGATGATCAAAATTGATATTGAATAAAAACGAAATTCTTCATTCTTCCAGATCTTCTTTACCTGACCATGCAGGCCAAAGTAGGTCAGTGTAAAATTTGTCCCGGCGAGGAACATGAAAATAATGATCACATAATGAATATAAGGACTGTTAAAATGGGCTATGCTGGCATTCTTGGTTGAAAATCCACCGGTTGCCATAGTTGTTAAGGCATGGTTAATGGAATCAAAAAAGCTCATGCCACCGAGTTTCAAAAGAACCAGTTCTGAGCCAGTCAGAATCAGATAGATCATCCAGAGCCGAATGGCCGTTTCCCTGATCCTGGGTTTTAATTTATCAGGAGAAATGCCGGGAGCCTCTGCTACGAAAAGCTGCATGCCACCGATTCCCAGTATAGGTAATATAGCTACCGTTAAAACGATGATACCCATACCTCCAATCCATTGTGTCAGACTTCGCCAGAAAAGAATACCTCTCGGCAGTGATTCGATATCTGTTAAAATTGAAGCTCCCGTGGTGGTGTACCCTGACATGGTCTCAAAAAATGCATCTGTAAATTCAGGTATGGCACCGCTTAATAAATAGGGGATAGCCCCCGTAAATGACATGGCCAGCCATCCGAATGTTACGATCAGATATCCGTCACGCTTGGTAAGTTCGCGGTCCATATTCACGCGGACCAGAAAAACCAATGCCATCCCTAGAATAATTGTGATACAGGCTGATGCGAGTATTGAAAATGCGGATTCTTCATTATAATAAAATGAAAAAGGTAAACAGGTGGCCATAAACAAGCCATTGAAAAGAATAAGAATGCCCAGAAGTCTAAAAATCAACCTGAAATTGAACTTCATTAATTATCAATTAAAATATTCCTCAACCTTATGTATGCATTCCGGCAGGCAAAGCACTACTACCCTGTCATCAGCCTGGATCTGAAGATCGCCGGTCACCGGTTGAACTTCCCCTTCACGTATTACACCACCTATTAGGGCTGATTTAGGAAAATTCAGTTTTTTGATTTCTTTTTTTGTTATTTTGGATCGTTCAGGTACCACAAACTCCATGATTTCAGCTTCCGTTCCATGAATTCCTGTCAATGAGATGATATTGCCACGTCGGACATATCGTGAGATAAAGTTGGCAGCAATAAGCTTTTTATTGATCATGGTATCTACACCTATGTTTTGAGAAATATGAATGTAATCCATATTTTCCACAAGCGCTATGGTCTTCTTGACACCCAGGTTTTTGGCCAGGAGGCAGGATATTATATTTGTTTCCGAATTACCGGTTACAGCAACAAAAGCATCCATATCTTGGATCCCTTCTTCTTTTAGTAATTCGACGTCACTGCAATCCCCATTCACTACCAGGGTGTCTGGCAACTCGTCTGCAAGCTGGAAGCTGCGTTCCCGGTTCTTTTCTACAAGTTTGATGTTGTAGGTCTTACTAAGTCTTCTCGATGCATGGTAGCCGATCTTGCTTCCACCCATGATCATTACATCTTTAATCGTGGTTAATTCACTCTTTCCAATATCCAGAATTTTCTTAACTCCTTCCGGTTGAGCAATAAAATAAGCGTGATCGTTTTCTCTGAATTTTGAAGAACCATGTGGGATCAGGGTTTTCCCGTTTCTCAAAATTGCTGCAGTTACAAAATCATGATCCGGATTCAAAAAAGCTGTTTCTTTTAGAGAATGGTCCTTTAGTTCATTATTCTTATCAATCGTGATCCCCAGAAGGGTCAGCATGCCCTCATCGAATTCAAAAGTGTCAGTAACCATCGATTTTGCCAGAAGCCTCTTTATTTCTCTTGCAGCCAGGGATTCAGGTGATATTAATTCATCTACACCGATCGTCTTGAGATCCAGCACATCGGTTTTGAGAAAGAATTCCAGGTTACTGATCCGGGCAATAGTCGTTTTAGCGCCCAGTTTCTTGGCGATAATGGATGAAGTCAGATTGGTCTCTTCATAGCTGGTTACAGCGATAAACAGGTCTACGTCCTTGATGTCAGCTTCCTCCAGTACACTGTAGGATGTTGAACTTCCTTTTACAATAGCACAATCAAAATGACTTGAAGCATAATCTAACTTCTCCTGGTCAACATCTATTAAGATAATATCCTGCTTTTCATAAGCAAGTAGTTTTGCGAGATGAAAACCTACTTCACCAGCTCCGGCAATTATTATTTTCATTCAAAAACAGTAGTACAATAATTAGGACAAATTTGATTATATATCCTGAACAATTCAAATTGTTTAGGATTATTATTATCATATATTATGGTCTTTTATTAATAAAGTTCGGGTAACGATGCACAATATCAGAATTGAAGGGTAAAAATTGTATATATGTCAGGTTCAGATTTAACGGTTAGTGATCCATGATGTAACTGCATGATCTGTCGTGACAAGGCCAGACCGATTCCGGATCCTTCTTTTTTAGTCGAATAAAAGGGAATAAATATCCTGTCCACTGCTTCTCTGATAATTCCCGGCCCATTGTCTTTCACTTCAATAATTGCCCTTCTTTCATTATCTATCCTTCCCCTCAATTCAATCCTGGCTTCATCATTTTCGATTAAAGCTTCCTTTGCATTCTTTATAAGGTTTATTAATACCATTTCAATAAGCTCTTTATCAGCATTTATTTCAAGATTTTCGGGTGATAAGGTGATCTCGAACTCAATCCCAAGACTATCCATCTCGACACTCAGAAGGTGATTGATGTGATCAAATAGTTTTTGAACACTGATTGTAGCAAATTTTGGTTTGGGTATTGTCGTGTAATCACGATAGGCATCCACAAACCTGACCAGTCCTTTACTGCGGTTCTCTATTGTATTCAAACCATCCTTTAGATCGTCAACAGACTCATCTTCTATCTGATAAATGCCATTATTCTCGGATTTAGTAATATCCTCCTTCAAGATCTGGTTAAGTGTTTCAGTAAGAGAAGCAATAGGGGTGATGGAATTCATAATTTCATGCCTCAGAACCCTCGTCAGATTTTGCCAGGCTTCAATTTCTTTTTGTTGTAGTTCAGTTTGTATATTTTGAAGAGCAATCAGTTTGTATGATTTTCCTCTTAACCTCAATTCGGTGGCATGAATGGCCAGTGATACATCATTAGTATTTCTTATCAATGCCTTATCCCCTGGATTCATATCTATCAACTTTTTGTACAATTCCGGGTTCCTTGGTTTTAATTCAATTACATTTCTCATTTGAGGCGTCTGCAAAAAACGCTTTGCAGTTGTATTGATAATCCCGATCTGGCCTTCATGGTCGAAAGATAACAGACCTGTGCTTACATGTTGTACTACAGTGTGGAGGTAGTTAAGGTGTTCTTCCTTTTCAGCCCTGGCCAGTCGGAAAGCCTCCAGAACTTCATTAAAGGCTTTATTTAGTCCCCTGAACGTCCGGCCAAGCTTATTATCGTAAGTAAATCCTGAGGAAAAGTCTGAGTATTTGATGGATTCAAGGAATCTGGTGAGCTTCCTGTTCGTGTTCTCGACGTATCGAAACAGGTCTACTAGTTGAATAACAATTATTACTCCTATTATTAGAGGACTGACGAATTTATTCTCATATCCCAACAAATGAATAAAGAGGTAAGTACTGCCAAACAGGAGCAGAACCCGGATAATAACCGATATCCTATAATTGCTAAAGCCCATATTTCTCTAATCTTCGATACAGGGAAGACCTTGTCAATCCCAGTTCATTGGCTGCCTGAGTTATATTGCCATTAAACTTTTGAAGGACCTTCCTGATCAGGATCTTCTCTACCTCTTCAAGATGGAAATCTTCAAGATGAACTCCTGATCTATCCTTTTCCTGTGCTGCAGGACTGAAAAAGAAATCTTCCGGATTCAATATATGACCTGAGC
Organism: Cyclobacteriaceae bacterium; assembly: GCA_024644875.1. Classification (GTDB taxonomy): domain Bacteria; phylum Bacteroidota; class Bacteroidia; order Cytophagales; family Cyclobacteriaceae; genus JAGTVG01. Next base: position 7,670 of record JAHEGY010000107.1, on the reverse strand, counting down.
CCATAATAACTGCACGTTCAATCGCATGTTGCAGTTCTCTTACATTCCCAGGCCAGGAATAATTCATCATTTTCTTCCTGGCTGCTTCACTTACACTCAGGATATTTTTATTATATTTTCTAGTGTAAATCTGTAAGAAATGTTGAACTAGCAGGTCAATATCTTCTTTCCTGTCACGAAGTGGGGGGAGCTCAACTTCGATGGTATTTATCCGGTACAATAAGTCCTGACGAAATTCATTTTTTTGAACCAGATCGTAAATGGGCAGGTTGGTGGCGCAAATTAAACGTATATCAATCTGTTTCGATTTATTAGATCCCACCCGGGTTACACTCCTGTTTTGCAGAGCACTCAGGAGTTTTGCCTGTAAGGGTAGGGAAAGATTCCCGATTTCATCAAGGAAGAGGGTTCCTCCCGAAGCAACTTCAAACCTTCCGGGTCTGTCATCCTTGGCATCCGTGAAGGCACCCTTCACATGGCCGAATAATTCGCTTTCGAAAAGTGTTTCACTGATCGCGCCCAGGTCGACGCTTATGAAAATCTCGTCTTTCCGGTTCGAATTCCGGTGAATAGCCCTGGCAATTACCTCTTTACCTGTACCGTTTTCGCCAAGTATCAATACATTGGCATCAGTTGATGCGACGCGGTCTATTGTCTGGAATACCCTCTGCATGGAGGAGGAGCTACCAATTACATCCTGAAATTTATGGTCTATATCTGAAGTGATCTGCTTCTGTTTGTCTTTTAATTCATTAACCTCCAATTTAGATTTTCGGAGCTGCATGGCCGAATTAACAGTAGCCAGCAAACGTTCATTTTCCCAGGGTTTAAGAATGAAGTCCATGGCACCCTCTTTGATGGCTTTCACTGCCATCTGAACATCCCCGTAGGCAGTTATTAAAATAACCACCGCAGACGGATCTATTTCCAGTATTTTCTCCAGCCATAAAAAGCCCTCATGTCCACTGCTTACATCCTTGGTGAAATTCATATCCAGCAATATAACATCATAATTTTCATTCTTCAGTAGGACAGGGATTGATTCCGGTGTTTTTTCAATATCTACCTGCTTGAAATTTCTCTTCAAAAAAATCCTGGCTGCTTTGAGCAGGTCCTCATTATCATCAACTATAAGTATTTTGCCGGTCTTTATTTTATCTTCTGGCATGCCTAGTCTGGGAAAATTGTAAATTTGATATACACTCCTCTAAATATAATTTATATATACGGTTTTTTAAAAACTTTTGATATAAAGATAATATCGGACATATTTCTTTCTTTAATGACCGCTACCGGACACCCTCGTTCGTTGCTGGACGTTTAAATGCTTTAAAATAATGGATTTTTACAGTTTAAATGCATTTTTCAGATTGGCACGCTTGTTGGCATTAGAATCACTGGTCAGCAAAATATTTTTAGAATTATGACAATGGATAGGAAAATCAAGAAAAAGAAATGGACGCTTAAAAGGATCTCCATTTATGGGTTTGGATTGCTGTTTGTAGCTTTTATATTATGGAGTTTTCTTTTTGCTGATAAAAGGTCAAAGGTCAAGATTGATGCTGAAAAGATTACCATAGGAACAGTTCAGAATGGCATATTCCAGGATTTTATACCAGTTACAGGGAGTGTTCTTCCCATTGAAACCCGTTTTTTAGATGCTATTGAGGGGGGAACCATTCAATCCATAGAAAAAGAATCCGGAGAAATCCTTAAAAAGGGTGATGTTATTATGAGGTTAACAAATACTTCACTTGAATTGAGTGTATTGGCCCAGGAAGCCTCTTTATACGAACAAATAAACAGGTCCTCAACCACCAGGTTATCTTTAAACCAGAATGATCTTAATCAGCAGGCCCAGCTTGCCGAGATTGATTATCAGATTGAACTTCTCAAGCCCCAATATGAAAGGTATAAAACACTCTATGAAAAGAACCTGATATCAAAAAGGGAATTTGAAGAAGTTGAAGAAATGTACAAGTATAACAAGAAAAGAAAAGAATTGACATATGCTTCATACAGAGCTGATTCACTTTCCAGGAGTTACCAGTTGAACCAGATCAATGCCTCTGAACGCAGAATGATGCAGAGTCTGGAAGGTGTTGGTCGCATTCTTGAGAACCTGGTTATCAGGGCACCCATCGCCGGTCAATTAGCAGCTCCTGATCTCGAGTTGGGTCAATCAATAGTCCAGGGAGAGAGAGTCGGGCAGATTGACGTGCTGGATAGTTTCAAAGTCAGGGTTCGTATAGATGAATTGTATCTGCCGCGGACTGAGAAGGGATTGTTTGGGACATTTAATCTTGCAGGTGAACAATATGAATTGGTAATAACCAAAATTTATCCTACTATTACAGAGGGTAGGTTTGAGGTAGATATGGAGTTTACTCAGGAACAGGCTCCAGGGATAAAACGTGGACAGAGTGTTAGAATAAGATTGCAACTTGGTAATTCCGAGGAAAGGTTGCTGCTCCCTGTGGGTGGATTCTATAAAGATACCGGAGGAAACTGGGTATATGTACTTGAGAAAGATGGGAGCCAGGCTGTTCGAAGGGATATCAGACTTGGCCGTAAGAATCCGGAATATTTTGAAGTAACCAGTGGTCTAGAAGCAGGAGACCGGGTAATAACCTCCTCCTACGATCATTTTGGAGATAATGAAGTGCTATTATTAAAATAAGGAACCATAAATAAAACAATAAAACTATGATTAAATCGGTAAATCTTAAAAAGGTTTTTACAACGGATGAGGTTGAAACTACCGCACTCAACAATATTACCATGGAAATCAAAGAAGGTGAGTTTGTAGCCATAATGGGACCCTCCGGTTGTGGCAAATCCACCCTCCTGAATATCCTCGGTTTGCTGGATAATCCTTCTGATGGTGAGTATTTTTTTGGAGAAAGTGAAGTGTCTCGTTATTCAGAGAGACAAAGGGCACAATTAAGAAAAGGATCAATAGGCTTTGTTTTTCAAAGTTTTAACCTGATCGATGAATTAACAGTATTTGAAAATGTTGAATTGCCGTTGTTATATCTTAAAGTTCCAGCCAAAGAAAGGAAAAAGACCGTAGAGGCTGTGCTTGAAAGAATGAATATCATGCATCGTAGAAACCATTTTCCACAACAGTTATCGGGTGGACAGCAGCAAAGGGTGGCTATTTCCCGTGCCATTGTGGCCAAGCCTAAAGTGATCCTTGCTGACGAACCGACAGGTAACCTGGATTCTGCCAACGGAGAAGAAGTAATGAAATTACTGGCTGAATTGAATGAGGAAGGCACTACCATAATCATGGTAACACACTCACCATACGATGCAAATTATTCACACAGAATAATTAATCTGTTTGACGGTAAGATCGTTACGGAAAACATAAAAGAGCAATTCCACATATAATAAATAGTAAAGAATCGATTATAAAAGGGAGTCTTTATGAGTTTCCCTTTTTTCTTTTTAAGGTTTGCCGTACTGGATAAGTAAAATCTTATTTAGCGAAAAGACTTACAAACAGTTGTTAGTTATCTCTAACTGTATTAATGAAGTAAATCGCCCCCCTATCCTGAAAGTTTTAATGAAAGAAAATGAGTCAGTCAGAGTTTTAAATACTTCATTTTGTGCTATCTGGATTGGTTCATGAGATCCTCAATCTCCTCAACCTCAACAGGTATATTAACCATCAGGTCATGAATTCCGTCCTTTTTAATGACTACATCATTTTCTATGCGGATCCCCAGGTTTTCTTCCCGAATGTAAATTCCGGGTTCAACAGTAAACAACATATTTTCCTCAAATTTCCTGAAATGACTGCCCACATCGTGAACATCCAGGCCAAGGTGATGTGAAGTGCCATGCATGAAATATTTCTTATAAGCAGGTTTATCAGGATCCTGGTTCTTAATATCCGTTTTGTCAATTAACCCAAGACCCAATAATTCGGATTCCATTAACTTTCCAACCTCTTTATGATATTCCGGGATCACATTTCCGGGTCTTAACAGTTCATAGGCTGCCCTTTTAACCCTCAATACTGCATTGTATACATCCTTCTGCCTGCGAGTATAACGGCCATTCACTGGAATCGAGCGGGTCAGATCAGCATTGTAATTTGCATATTCTGCACCAACATCCATCAGTAAAACATCACCATCTTTGCATCTGTCTTTGTTTTCAATATAATGTAGAACGCAGGCATTAAATCCTGAGGCAATAATCGGAGTATAAGCAAATCCTTTTGATTTCCGTCGAACAAATTCATGAATAAATTCAGCTTCTATTTCGTATTCGTAAACCCCTGGTTGTACGAATTCCAGGACTCTGCGGAATCCTATTTCTGTTATATCACACGCAATCTGCATCAACTCAATTTCAACTTCAGATTTTATCATTCTAAGATTATAGATGATCGGTGCTATTCGGTGATAATTATGCAATGGAAACTTTTCCTTACACCATTTTATAAAACGCATATCGCGGGTTTCTACTTCAACCGAAGGTCTTCGGGTATGTTCATTCGTGTTCAGGTATACATTATCAGCTTCGGTCATCAAAGTATTAAATATAGCTTCAAATTCAGTAAGCCATTTGATATTTTTTATGCCTGAAGTTTCTCTTGCTTCTTCCTTGGTATATTTATGTCCCTCCCAGATAGCGATCTCTTCATTGGTTTCCCTGAGAAACAGGATCTCCCGCATGTTTTCATCGGGGAAATCAGGACATAGTACCAGGATAGATTCTTCCTGGTCAATTCCGGATAAATATAAAATATCACTATTTTGCCTGAAGACCATAGTCCCATCGGCATTGGTAGGCTGAATATCATTAGAATTAAAAACGGCTATGGATCCGGGTATTAATTCATCGGCTAAATTTTTTCTGTTCAGAATAAAAAGTGAGTTGTCAATGGGTCCGTATTTCATTTGATTAAAAATTGTTTTTCAGTGTAATATTAATAATATTTTCAATCCTTTGGATTAAATAACTGAAATATAAAATATGTAGAATAGATTTGAGTTCAGGTGAAATTAATAATTGCTATTTTTGCCAGTCATCTGGATGATTATGGATTGTCAGGTACATAAATTCGAGAACGATATCAGGCTTGTTCACAAACAGGTAGATAATACCAGAGTGATCCACTGTGGCTATGCTATCGATATTGGGAGTCGGGATGAGGATATCCACCAGCTTGGCATTGCCCATTTCTGGGAGCACATGGCATTTAAAGGCACGCAAAAAAGAAAAGCATACCATATTATAAGCAGGCTGGATTCAGTAGGAGGAGAATTAAACGCTTTCACCACAAAAGAGAAAGTGTTTTTTTATGCCAGTGTTCTGAGTGAGCATTTCGATATGGCTGCTGAACTTCTGACCGACATCGCATTTTATTCCATCTTTCCGGAGAAACAGGTAGAAAAGGAGCGAATCGTCATTCTCGATGAGATGGCCATGTACCTGGATAATCCGGATGATGCCATTCAGGATGATTTTGATAAGGTAGTTTTTGGAAAACATACGCTTGGACATAATATTCTGGGGACTACGGATACTGTGAATTCTATACAGAAAAATGATTTCAGGACCTTTATTAATGATAATCTGAATAATAATAAAATTGTCTTTTCTGTAGTTGGCCCTAAGTCATTCAAAGAAACATTAAAGACCTCGGGTAAATATATCCAAAAGATACCCGATCATTACTCTGATAAGTCAAGATTAAAACCTTCCCCGGGACATGGTCAGAGGATAACAGAAGATAAAAGCTTTGGCAGAGCGTACTGCGCTATAGGGAAGGAAGCCTATTCTGTAAAGGATCAGGATAGAATTCCTTTTTTTATGCTGACTAATATATTGGGAGGCCCTGCTATGAATTCAAGGCTGAATCTATCCTTGAGGGAGAAATACGGTTATGTATATTCAGTGGATGCCTCTTATACATCGTATTCAGATACAGGGTTATTTGGAATTTACTTTGGTACGGAGAATAAATATCTGAATAGAAGTATTAAAATTGTACTTGCAGAACTGAAAAAGCTCAGGGAAAGGAAAATGGGTTCATTACAATTACACCGGGCTAAACAACAAATTAAAGGACAATTGGCGATATCTGAAGAAAACAATACCAATGTAATGCTTATGATGGGACGTAGCTTGATTGATCTTGACCGGGTTGATCCACTGGATTCCGTTTTCAGGCAGGTTGATCAACAGACATCGGCATCCATGTGCAGGATAGCAGAGGAAATGCTATCCGCAGGCCAGTTAAATTATCTGATATTTAATCCTTTGGAAAATGGACATAATAAATGAGAAGATACAGAAGTATGCAGAATTGTATTCTTCCGAAGAACCTGAAGTGTTGTCTGAACTGAACAGGGAAACCTATGTCAATCATTTATTCCCAAGGATGTTGAGCGGGCATCACCAGGGCAGGTTTCTATCTATGATATCAAATATAATGAAGCCGGAAAGAATTCTTGAGATTGGAACATATACAGGTTATTCAGCACTATGCCTGGCTGAAGGACTCGCTGAGAATGGCATTCTGCATACCATTGAATTAAACAATGAGAATGAGGATATAATCCGGAAGTATATCGATAAAACTGGTAACGGGAGTAAGATCAAACCGCATTTTGGTGAAGCTTTGAGCATTATCCCGGGTATTGACGAAACGTTTGATATCGTATTCCTTGATGCGGATAAGGAAAGTTATATCGAGTATTTTAACTTAGTTATTGATAAACTTCGACCCGGGGGGATAATTCTGGCAGACAATGTTTTATGGGATGGCAAGGTTCTTGATCGAAAATCAACAGACAAGGAAAGTGTGGGTATACGCGAGTTTAACGATCATATAAAGAGTGATACACGTCTGGATCATGTTCTTTTAACGATCCGGGACGGAATCATGATTATTCGTAAAAAGTAATATCATGTCTATTAATATCAATATAATGAAAATATTAAAAGCCAGCTTTATTGTGGTGCTTTCAATGTTTATTTCAGTAGTATATGCGCAAGGACCCCGTGTACCTTCGGTAATAGAATTTGCAGGAATGAAACTGAAACTACATGACCATGTCCGCAAAGAGATCCAGGATGAGGTCAATGCGCTGCATCGAAGTCAAAGGTATTTCAATATAAAACTTGACAGGGTAAATCTATATTTTCCAATTATTGAAAGGGTATTAGCGGAAGAAAAAGTACCTGATGATTTCAAATACCTGGTCATCCAGGAATCTGCTCTGATCTCTGATGCCGTATCTACCTCCAATGCCGTAGGATTCTGGCAGTTTAAAATTCCCTCGGCAAAGGAAGTGGGATTAAAAGTTGACAGGAATGTGGATGAACGTTTGAATATTACGGCTTCTACACATGGCGCTGCTAAATACCTCAAGCGAAATAATTTCTACTTTAATAACTGGGTATATGCATTGATAGCCTACCAGGCTGGTGTTGGTGGTGCAAATTCTATAGTAAATGATAAATACTTCGGTGCGAAGAAAATGGACCTGAACAGGAAAACATACTGGTATGTCATTAAATTCCTGGCCCATAAAGTAGCATTTGAAAATTATATTGGACAGGGAAATAATAAGAGGCTTTTTGAATATGCAGACGGCGGTGGCCAGAGTTTAAAGCAGCTCGCCTCCAGCCTGGGTGTGGACTAT
>JAHEGY010000200.1 GCA_024644875.1 Cyclobacteriaceae bacterium | reverse complement strand
ATTTCAGGTATGGCGTCCGGTTTATAACAGGTTTCAGGGTAGTTGATTTCTTTGTGAATTACGATATCAATACCATATTTATAGAAGATCGGGGACCTTCCCTGAACGGACTCAGTTTCGGTATTATCCTGTGATCTATAATTTCAAATATACACCAAGATAACGTCGTGAATTATCGGATTCATCAAGTGATGCAACAGTTTTTATGATGAATTTTTATTAAATCCAGCATTTTTTTGTTGCATGGAACTTATAAAAGAAAAAAAATGTTCCTATTAGTATATAAAGGTAACATTTACCAAAGCCCGGATCACAAAAAATAATAGGTTCTCAATGATTACATCGCCCACTGATATTTTTATAGGCTATGACGATAAGCTTGTATATGAAGGTATGACCTCCATGCTGTCTACAAAACCATCCTATAATGTACTTGGAGGAGCACCAAATGGTGAAGATGTCTTTAAACGCCTGAAATTTGAAATCCCAAAGGTAATCATCATAGAAGTTGGGGTTCCATCCGCAGAAAATATTCAATATTTGATCAAATTAAATAAGGATTATCCACATCCTAAGACAATGCTGATTTCTTCGATTTGTAATAATGGCAACATCAGCAAGATTATGGATACCGGGATCCAGTCATTTATTTTAAAAAGTTGTAACAAGGAAGATTTTTTCAATGCATTGTCCCATCTGGATGACAATAAGAAATTTTACTGTTCAACCATAACCCAGATGCTTTTACAGGAGTATCATGATATGAAGGATAAAGACAACGGAGTGCTGACGCAAAGGGAGTTAGATGTACTAAGAGGACTTGTTAATGGCAATACAAATAAAGAAATTTCAATTGATCTTAAAATCAACGAATCAACCGTTAAAACCCACAGAAAAAACCTGATGAACAAGGTAGGTGCCGGAAACTTATTTTCTCTGGTGAGATATGCCTGCCGAAATAAATTAATTAATCCAGGAATGGATTCCTTTTGTCTTGGTTGTCCATACAGGCAATAAGATAGTCTTTTTTATGATTTTTTGTCTACTGTAAAAGATTAGCTTAAATCACTCAAACAAGATCCTGATATATAAATATTACTATAAATTTTCTCCTTTAGTTTTTCATTCTTAGCTATATAAATGACTGTTTATCAGCTTTTATTGTATTGATCTTGGGATATCAAAAGATTACATTTAGAGCAAATAAAATACGGGAAACACCCGTCCTAAAATTAGGAGATATTCATATGAACCAAAGATCAATAGTCATGAAAAATCCTGGTCTATTATTACTGTCAATTATATTATTTATGGTCATCGGGTGCAATCCTGATGATGAGATTTTACAGAAACGATTCCAAAACATGGACGAATCTGCTGATGACCCAACCGAATTATTTAACGATGATATGGCAAATACAGAATTGGATCCTTTTGGAGGCAAGGAAATTTGCGGTCAGGTTATCGAAAAATCATTGCTGGGTCATGGAAATTTTATCGGAGGGAGCCTTTTTATTGCAAATACCGAGGATAAACTATTCTTTAAGTTCATCCCTGTTGAAGGATGGTTGATCTCCGAGGTAAATTTATATATCGGCAACCTCGAAGATATCCCGGCTTCTCAAAGTGGGAATCCACAATATTCAGAATTTCTCAATACTCAAATATATGATCCACCCCTCCCAGAGGTTTCTGTTCCTATCAACCTTTCCGATATAGAAATCAAAGATGATGGGAGTATAACCATCGTGGCGCGTACAAAAATAATCAATAATAACGAAGAAGTTTCGGTTGTAAAGTCAGTCCTGGCAGAGTGGGATGATGACTTGTTGTTTTTGGGCCCTCGACGGGGGGGTGGTTTTTATTATGAAATTCAATCCTGCGATATCGATCCTGAGGCCTCTGCATTAAATGGAGATCCTGCTTCCGGTTCGGAAGATGAAGTTTTGGTATTTAACTATTGTGGTGTGGAACCACCTGAATTGGAATTAAAGAACAAGAAAAATGATCCAACACAGGTTGAGGTTTTGGGGATAATTTATTTGTCGACAGATGAAGAAAACATGAATTTTGATTTTTCGCTGGAAGGGGACTGGAAGATTGAATCCATCCATGTGAATGTCGGTGAATTCGACCAAGATCAATACAATCCCGCTGGTACTGTACCTATTGGGAAATACGATTTTGGCGAATCCTATGTGTCTGCTATGGCAGCAACCATCGATGTACCGTATCCCTTTGATGTTCCATTAGTTGAAATGGTTGAGGAGCTCGACAATGAGTGCGCAATATTCTATATTGTTGCGAATCTGACCAGGGAAATAATCCAGGATGACATTGTGATAACTGAGTCACAGGCAGTATCGGTAGCCTGGTCCAATGACCTGTCTGCAAGCAGCCGTCAGCGGGGGGGATCGATCAGCGGAGGTTCCCAGGGTAGTAGTACGCCGGGTGGTGGTTCTCAGGGCAGTGGATCACCCATTCAGGGATCTGTCGAACCTGCAAGTGTTGAACTCTGCCTCCAGGCCTGTGTAGATGAATAAAAGAAAAAATTCACTAACAATATTATATGGCCCGCAGTATTGCAGCCTTAGCCGGCAATACGCGGGCTTTATTTATTTATCCTCCCAAATATTGTCACTCCCCGGATATTATGAGAGTACCCATTCATAAATCTTTGCCCCGGTTCAATTAACATTTGAGGGGATATATTCTAAGAGTTTAATGGGAATACTAATAAAGATTAGATCAATCCCCAATACGAATTATCAAGTTCAACCTTATGATTATTTTCCAATTCTTATCTTAGTTGAGCGTTCCACCCAGATAAGCCAGATTCGGTCGCCTTATAACGTATTGATTACCAGCATATAAGAAATTACATTTAGTATGAGGAAGTTTTTTGCTTATTACAATCTAAATCCAAGAAAGGAGGTTGCCTTAAAGTTTTTAATCAAATTTTTCAACCTTAAAAATTTAAATCATGATGCCCAAAAAAATTATTCCAAGCATATTAATTGTATGTGTGTGTTTACTTTTTGCACAATGCGAAAAAGGTGAACTTGTAATTCCTGACGATCGTGCAGAGGCCCTGGCTAGCGATGGCACCCATCCTGGAAGCTTGAAAGGCCCACCAGATGGTAAAGGTGGAGGTAATGGTGGCCACACCGAGACAGTGGGTAACAACCTGTCTTTCCCTGCATTTTTGATTGATGGTTATTCGGTAGTTGACGTTGCGTTAGACCAATTCGATGTAATTTATGATGGCGAATATCCTGGTCTCACAGCTGTGGAGATTGCGATTATTGATCCGGATAATGATCCGACTACCGATCCCTGGTATCCGCAAAAGACTGAGGGCAATGTATGGCAGGCCGACTATGTAGATATCAATGAAGGTACAATTGTGATCAACCATATCGACTGGGGGGACATGATCGAAGCTGTAGATCCAAAGATCAGAAGACCTTACCGGCTCGAACTTGTACTCTATGTCACTGGCGTAGATATGGAAGCATTCACCATGGCTGAGCTGGAGTACCCCAGCAGCAGTGATGAACTGCAGGGTACCAATACTGTAACATATCGAAGCCCCGTCGCTTCAGTTGCTTCTCCCTATGGGGAAATTGTAGTTCAGCGTACAGAGGGTCTGGATCCCTCCAGTTTAACCTGGAATCCAGCAGAGGGCAAATGGAATGAAGCAGGGGAACCAGTTCCAATTGCTTTTCAAGTGGAGAACAACGTAGGTGGAAAACTAATCTTTGGCGCCTCAAATAAAGGATGGAAACCTGCTGAATTAGGCGCATACCGTCTAACATTCTATGTCTCAAGTGGAAATGTGATTTTAAGCAATGCAGATATATCTAATTATCTTGGTAATGGAAACTTCGAAGACGGAGGTGAAAGGAATTGGCCGGAAGTCGATGCCACGAATAACCTCACATTTGTCGATGTAGTCGTACAGGCAGGTGGAGGAGGTGGGGGAGGCCACTAGTAAAAGGCTGAACCTGTGTTTAGAGGCTATTATCCAATAACGAATGAAACAGGCAGGCAGGCCTATACAGGTCTGCCTGCCTTTCTATTTCTACCCGCTGATCCCATCATTAAATTTTACACTCAGCAAAAAGCGAGGATCAGCATAAATGTATTTTAAAAGACTGAATCTTAAGCCCAAATAAAATAAGTCAAACATTATCTCAAACTACTCTGCAATGAAAAATATATTTAAAATTCTCGTAAATGGATTCATACTGGCTGTATTGTGCGGCTGTATGGAAGAAAATGTATCCCCGCTAACTGATCTGGGCGTTGCCTTTAGTGAAGCCACTGATCTATCCTCAGATAAAATAAAGAGCAAAATTAAACAGTCAAAGGTTACCGGCCTGGTTCAGATTGTCTGGAATGGCGGAAAAGGAAAGGATAATGGAAATCAGCCGGAAGAAATGCTGGCCTTTGCCGGCTTTGAAGGTTTTGAAGCGACAAATAGAAAATCGGTGAAAGGAAGTTTTGTATACCAGGTTGTGAATCCTGACTTTTCAGTTCATCGTGAAATTACGGCGATCTTAACTGGCGTAGTTTTTGGAGAGGAGAAAGGAAAATTTAAAGCCTGGATGGTTGGAGAAGTAGTTTCAGACACCAAGGGTTGTGCCGGCAATGGCCATGGAGGGCACGATACAGACTGCCAGGGAGGATCCTGTGGGGGACATGATCCCGGAGGACATGACGGTGGATGCTCAGGTGGTGATGGTGACGATCACACCGATGGGGGATGTAGTGGCAGCGATCATACGGATGGCGGATGTTCAAGCACAGACCATACGGATGGTGGTTGCTCCGATACGGATCATACGGATGGTGGATGTTCAAGCACAGACCATACGGATGGTGGTTGCTCCGATACGGATCATACGGATGGCGGTTGCAGCGGATCTGATCATACCGGGGGAAGTTCGGGTGATCATGGATCTGGTGGCGACTCAGGAATGGGAAATCCACTTAAAGGCAAAAATTGCCGGGTAGGCCAGATAATAGCTGTAAAATGCCATGATGGTGGGACACCCGGGGCAGATGGGGATGGGATCACATGGAAATGGTTTTCAGCAGAAGGTAGTTTTGTCCCCAGTATATTTAATACTTTGGATTGGCCGCACTTATGTAAGAAAACAATACTTGAGGGAAACATTAAAATTCATAAATAACAAAATAATCAAGTCTATTCTAATAATCAGTAAACCTGAACGGACGGTTGGCTGAACTTACCCTGATATCGTGATTTACGATCACATCATGCATGGAGAAGGAAAGGGTATCCGGGAAAATCGGGAAGATATACAATAATTCATTATTGTTC
>JAHEGY010000022.1 GCA_024644875.1 Cyclobacteriaceae bacterium | reverse complement strand
CATTTCACTGTTTTTATTTCTATTATATTATCAGCAGCGGATCAGGAACAGAAAGAACCGTCAATTACTGGAGAAAGAACAAGAAATGGACCGGTTGAAATCACGCTTCTTTGCCAACATATCACATGAATTTCGCACACCACTTACATTGATCCTGGGGCCACTTGATGACATGATCAACAAAATCGAAATACCAGAATTCAGGAAACAATTGAAGGTATTACAACGTAATGCAGTCAGGTTATTAGATCTGGTAAATCAACTTCTTGACCTTTCTAAAATTGAATCGGGTAATTTGAAGCTTAATATTTCAAGGTCGGATATTATCTCTGTAATCAAAGGTGTAACCATGTCTTTTCATTCTATTGCGGAGCAAAAAAGAATCGATCTGGAAATCGACATTTTGCCGACACACCTGGAAATGAACTATGATAGGGAAAAGATGGAAACAATCCTGATCAATCTCCTTTCAAATGCTTTTAAGTTTACCCCGGCAGATGGAAAAATAACAGTTCGGTCAGGTGTTACCACCGGGAATGAACACGGAAGCGATCTGGAATACTTTTTCATAGAGGTTTCTGACGATGGTAATGGAATACCACAAGAAGATGTGGTTCAGATTTTTAATCGTTTTTATCAATCTGATAATAACCAATTATTACAACAGGAAGGATCTGGAATAGGACTCGCTTTAACTAAGGAACTGGTGGAACTTCATAATGGCAGCATCTCAGCGAAAAGCGGACTTGGTAAGGGCATGCAGATAATATTTGAAATCCCAACCAATCTGAGGCTAACAGAATCGCCATTACTCGTGGAAGCAGAACCTCCCTTGGAAAAATCAATTGTAATGTATGACGAAGAATTTGAAACATCGAAAGGAATGAAACCTGTAGATAAAAATTTACCTCTTATTCTTCTGATTGAAGATCACAAGGATGTGAGAAGGTACATTGCTGGAATTTTAGAAGACAAGTATCGTGTTATCTATTCAGAAGACGGTGAAAATGGTATTGAAAAGGCAAAGGAAAATATACCCGATCTCATTATCAGTGATGTGATGATGCCTAAAAAAAATGGATATGAAGTATGCCTTAATCTTAAGATCGATGAAAAGACAAGCCACATCCCAATTATTCTATTAACTGCAAAGTCTGATATTGAAAATAAAATTGAAGGATTGCAAACCAATGCTGATGATTATGTTACCAAGCCATTCATACCCAGAGAATTGCTGGCCAGGATAGATAATATAATCGAGTCACGAAAGAAACTCAGGGAGAAGTATAAAAAGGAAGGCACCCTTAAACCAAAAGACATTACGGTTAATTCAATAGATGAGAAATTCCTTAACCGGCTAATAGAAGTCGTGGAATTAAATCTGGGTAATGAAAAGTTTGGTGTAGAGAAACTGAGTGATGAACTTGGTATGAGCCGATCCCAATTGCACAGGAAATTATCTGCGTTGCTGGACACAGGACCCAATCAGTTTATCCGGCGTTTCAGGTTACAGAGAGCCCAGGATTTGCTACAGCAAAATTCTGCTACAGCATCCGAAATTGCCTATCAGGTTGGATTTGGCAGTCCGTCTTATTTTACGAAGTGTTTCCAGGAGCAATTTGGATATCTTCCCTCAAAACTTGATGCACAACTTTCAAACAAATCTTCAAAATTATAGCAAATATTTGAGCCCTTTTTTTACAGAATAAGGGTATATGCGACAAATTTTATAGCATCTGCGACAAATCTACTAGGCTTCACCTGGTTTTAAAATTCAATTTTGGTAAATGATTTTATCAAACTTTAAACCAAAATTTTAGAACCATGAAAACAACCATTAAAAATTTCATGCAAAGCTATGGAATGATATCTATAGTTTTGCTTTCTTTCCTTTTTACAGCGTGTGAAAAGGAAAGTGTTGATCCCGGAGTTGTAGTAAATGATAATGCTGGGAAGGATGTAAATGGTCCGGCAAGCATCGAAGAAGTCGGAAATTTCATTTTTGAAGCGACTAGTCTTGAAAAAAATGATGATGGGTATACTTTTGAGGGTGCTCTGATCGGTGAAAATAACCTGGAAGACACCTTTAAAATCGGTGAGGGAAATTTTGAAGTGATCATTGGTCCTGGAGATGAAATTGAAAAGATAAGCGGTACCGGTATACCTGAATTTCCGAGAGTCGGGATATTTGCCGAAATGCTGAAAACATTTGCATGGTCAGCGGTAACTTCTCATTTTGAATATGAGACAGGGGCTTATTACAAAGAACAATATGACACGGATCTTCCGCTTACCGATGATCGGAAATACTTCCACATCAAAGTTTTGGATGAAACAAAAGGAGATCGCTACGAACTTAAAAACACTGTAAATGGGATGATCTATTCTTTTGTGGACTTCTATATTGACATACTTGACCCCTCTGTATTTTTTAAGGCTCCGCTACTGGTACCCAAACCACCTTCCGGAGATAAAAGTATCCTGCAGAAGCTGGCCGGAAAAATCTCTGACAAAGGAGGAAATATACCCAATGTAGGAATAGAAGGAGGTATTGCCTATGCCTGGTCTAATCAGGGCTTAATTATCTCAGAGGAGTATCCGTTCCAAAATGATAAAATGTTTGAACTATTGGGATATGAAGGATTTGAAAGTTTTAATACACATTCATATCACAGAGCGGCTGGCATTGCATTTCCTCCATTACCCCTATTCCAGATCAATGCTGAATCCTATATTGGCTATCCCGTGGAAAGCTTTACCATTCCTCCTGAAGACATTATAGAAGACAGAGAACAGGCATTTCTTGACTGGGTCAGTGATCCTGCAGCCAACATCGATCTAAGCTACCGTGTAAGTGCCAATGGCAGTTTTGATATGGGTGGTTTAGGTATAGGATTGATACTTGGCGTTTTACCAAATGCCAACGGTTTCATTGGGAATGTATTCAATGAAGAAATTAACCTGGATGTTGTTGCAGGCACCCTGCAATATCAATTGGAACCGGGCAATTCTTTTTTGAAATTCGGCGGTGAATTTACCCGGCCTTTATTATCGGAGATCCTCCATGAGGATATCCGGCAATATATGCCAACACAACCTACTTCTGAAGGATATATGTTTTTAAGTATTGGTAACGACCTGGAAGACTGGTCATTATTTGTGGAGTCCTCTTCTACAATGAACCTGCCCGGACTTGGAGAAGTTGATTTTTCGGATTCGCATTTTTATATCAATGAGGATGAAATTTATGCAGAAGGACACTTCGACTTGCCCAGCTATGGAATTCTTGAATATAACAGGAGATTCACAGGTAGAATAACCCGGGATGGATTTGAATTTGAATCCGCCTATGATCAGGATATAACATTACCAAATGGCATTACACTTGGTTCCCGGGATTTAAAAATAAAAGTTACAAGCGATCGGGGCGTTTATCTTGAAGGTTCTGTTACCCTTCCCTATGGTGTTACCGAAGCTGACGTAATTGCTGTATTCAGTAGTGAAAAATTGAGTTTTGAAGGAAATATAACCAATGGACTGGACCTAGAGCTTGGTTTTGAACTGCCATCCCGAGAATTCACCATCAGAACTTCTACAGATCCTGATGAGGGTTTTTACCTGATGGGAGAACTTGATATTCCTCATCTGGGCTACAATTATGTTGAAGGTGTGATCAACTCATCGGAAATTTCACTAACAGGCATCGTGAATAGAGACATCAATATTGCTGGAGTGACCATGCCTATTTCAAATGCCAGTTTAACTATTTCAAATTCCAGAGGCGTATTTTTAGATGGATCATTTCGTCTGCCGGCCGGTTTGGCTACAGCCAGGATGAATGGCAATCTGACACCTGAAGATGCATCATTTAGCGGGAATCTTACTACCGGACTGACAGTAGCAGGACATACATTTCAATATACCAATTCGTCGATAAGTGCCAGCAATGCTGCAGGAATTACATTATCCGGAAGAATGAGCCTGTATATTTTTACTACAACTGTATCAGGATCCATTTCAACAGGCGGGCAATTTGTTTTAACAGGGAGTTATCAATACTCAGCCAATGTAAGTATTGGAACATTCAGTTCGAATGTTGGCGTTACGGTAAAGAATACGGGAGTCGCTTTAGGAGGTACCGGAACCATAAAGGGACCATTTGGAGGCACATTATATTCCGGAAGTTACATAATCAATCCAAACTGGAGCACCCGTACCTTCAGAGTTTGTTTCGGCTCCGCCTGTTTTACCATTTAAACCAAAAAAGGTCACCACACGGTGGCCTTTTTAATTCCACTGCCAGTAACCTGTCAGGTCAAATCCAAAGATACGTATGACAATGAGGTTAGGGAGGAAATAAATCTGACAATACATCTAAAAAAGTGATATTTAAAATTAGGTTTTTAACAAATCAAACAGCACATTTGTTTTAGACGGAGTCCCAGTTTAAAGCATTTTTTAAGGTACCACAATATTAATTTTTAGGATAATGAAAAAAGAGAATCTATTGAAAATCCCGGAAATGTATCTGCTATTGATTTTTCTCACATTTAATCCCCCGGGCAAATGTCAAACTAAAAATCCCTTACCCTATCAAACTTTTGGCCCCAATGTATCCTTAAGGGCTGGGGATGCCCTTCCATCAACCGGCATGGAACAGATGCCACCACAGATTGTCAATGTCGGCGCAGTAGCTCCTGATATACTTTGTATCGAAATAGATGCTTGCCGCATCCTGCCATCTATACAGATTCCCTATCAGCCGGATTCATCAGATGTTGTCACAGTGGGCGATTATAATAACCTTGGCGAAACCAGGAGTATGTATGTTGTACGTAATGGATTTCCCCTAGGGAGCCTTGTAGGAACTGATCGCAAGACCATAATGCTGTATGAAAGAATTGCCGGGAAACATTTAAATATCAAAGTGGCCGATAAAACGAACAGTTATCTGATCAGTTCTACAGGTGATAATAATTATATTAATGCCATATCACCGGAAAACGTCTGGCGTAAAACCAAACCCACCAATTGGACGACGTACAGGGAATTTGACACCGTACAATTTTATACCGCAAAACATTATCTATATTTAAAACTACCATATTCGCTAATTAATGGTCATGCTTATCTGATCAGTCTACCTGAATTAAATCTTAAGCGCTCTGCAATCTACTATGTCCACGATCCTGCTTTTGTTCGTAGTGACGCAGTGCATGCATCACAAATCGGTTTTCGGGCAGAGGACCCGGATAAAAGTGCTTTTCTATCTATATGGATGGGAAATGGAGGGGGATACTCCTATCCGGGAAACATGGAGTTTTATTTAATCGATGAAAGAACAAACGAAAAGGTTTTTACAGGTAAAGTTATATTGCAATGGAAAGGAAGCGTGCCTGAAGGAGTTGGTTCAAAGATTAACCATAGCGGTACAGATGTAATGCGCCTCGATTTCAGCAGTTTCAAAATTCCTGGTCGATACCGTGTATGTGTTGAAGGAATCGGATGTGGTTATCCATTTGATATTGACGATGCAAACACCTGGAAACGTGCATTTGAATTATCTATGAAGGGGCATTTCAACCATCGTAGCGGAATACCAATGCATCCGCCATATACTGATTTTGTACGACCCCGGAGTTTTCATCCAGCTGATGGGATAAAGGTATATCAATCTTCCTGCTCACTATTAAATAGTGGAAATGGCCTGAATGCCCTGGGTACGGATACAGATAATTTTGGCAATCTTGTTGCTGGTAAGACCGATGAACTTGTACCTGAGGCCTGGGGTGGCACTATGGATGCCGGAGACTGGGATAGACGGATCAATCACTTATATACCCCAAGGCATTATTTAGAATTAATAGAGCTCAATCCTGATTATTTCAAAGATCTCTGTTTATATATTCCTGAATCAGGCAACAATTTGCCTGATGTCCTGGATGAGGCAATTTATGGGATAGATATATACAGGCGAATGCAATTACCAGATGGAGGCATTCGTGGTGGAGTCGAGTCGGCTGAACATCCAGCTGAGGGGACTACATCATGGCAGGAGGTAAATACAGTCCTGGCCTATGCTCCTGATCATTGGTCCAGCTATATATATGCTGGTGTCGCGGCCCGTACTGCTATAGTATTAAAGTTGCTGAACAATCCGGAGAAGGCCATTATTTGGAAAGAAAGTGCAATAAAAGCAATGGAATGGGCTGAAGTTGAATACGAAAAATGGATATCCAGCCCAGACTATGTGAAAGTAAGGCAGCGTGCAAAAAGGACAGTGCCTGTTGAGCGCAACCTTGCTGCTGTTGAACTGTACCGGCTAACACAGGATAAACAATGGCATCAGATCTATCTTCAGACACAAGAGCAAAGCGGTAATGATGCTGCATTCATATATGCACGACTTGATCCAGGGCTGGTTGACAGGAAAGCGCAGAAGAGAGCTGTAGAACAGCTGATGGCAGAAGCTGACCAAATTGTTGAATGGTCAGCAAACAATGCATTTGGCATAAGTACTGGTAGGCCTGGCAGACCACTTGGAGGATGGTCAAGTACATATACGATGCCGGCATCACCAATACTTGTCCAGGCTCACTATCTTTCAGGGGATGACAGATATTTAAAAACCATACTTCGCTCAGCGCTTTATTCAGCAGGCGCAAATCCAATGAATCTTTGTTTAACTACCGGTTTGGGGGAAAATTATGTTAAGAATGCGCTGCATGAAGATAGCAGGCATACAGGTCAGCCTGCTCCACTTGGAATTTCAGTATTTGGGCCTAGCGAATTAGCTCATAATGTACAGCATGGTTCAAACCTTGAAATCAAACTCAATGCAGAATCTACCCCGAATATATCAAAATGGCCTACTGCAGAATCATATTTTGATATCTTTTGGTTTGTGTCACAAAACGAATACGTAATAGATCGCCCCCTGGGTCAGGCTGCATATATCTGGGGATATCTTGCATCTCGTAAATAGTTACTACTCATTTGGTGATATTATATGTTATCCCATTAAGGCAATGTAATCGATTGTATTCGTGGGATATCTCCGGTTTGCTCAACAACCTGACCATTTCATTTGCTTATCTGTAAATTAAATAAGAAATTATCCTGCTGTAAAATATTCTTCTTTAACATCAATGTAAGAAATGATGAAAAGTAATCGCCGTAATTTTTTAAAATCCAATTTTCTTTTTGGATTTGGAGCTGTAGCAACAGGAATGCCATTTACTGAAGCAAAAGCATCGACAAATAATCAGTCTGGATCGCAACTTTTCTCAGCAGAATCTTCACTGTTGCAATATCAACAATGTTTAGGCGGACCTTTTCCCGAGCCCAATCCTTTGTCAATCAAACAGGGTGAAACAACAGAAAAAGATGGTTATCGCATCGAATCCCTGACATATGAAGTAGAACCCGGAGAAAGAATTTCAGCGCTTTTGTTAGTGCCGGATCATGTAACAGCTCAACATCCTGCTCCCGGAATAGCAGTATGGCACCAGCATGCCGGAGAATACCATCTTGGTAAATCAGAACCTGCCGGATTGGCTGGTAATCCAATGCATCACACTGGTGTAGCCCTTGCGAAGGAAGGATACGTTGTACTTTGTCCCGATGCATTGTGCTTCGAGGATAGGCAAGATCCAACAGGGATACTAAAAAGAGGTGAATATGAACGCTATGAGTTTCTAAAGCAGGTAGTCCAGGGACGTAGCCTGGCATGGAAAAACATCCTGGATATGAAACAGGCAATAAATTTACTTTGCGATCGACCCGAGGTAGTAAGCAGTAAAATAGGATGTTACGGTCACTCCATGGGCTCCACCCATGCCTGGTTAGTTGGTCCTCTTGAACCACGTTTGAAATGTGTCATAGGAAATTGTTGTTTACCAACCTATGAAGCTATTGAACAGGAGCATTTATTACATTGCTTTCCGAATTTTGTTCCAGGTTGGCAAACATTTGGAGACACACCTGAAATCGCCGCACTTATTGCACCAAGGGCGTTGCATCTGAACCTGGGAGAAAAAGATGAAGGCAGTCCGATTGAATCAGCATCAAGGGGAATAGAGAGAATTGCTGAAACCTATAAAAATGTTGGAGTACCGGAAAATTTTTCTTATTTCATAGAACCGGATACCGGGCATGTATTAACAGAATCAATGTGGCTTCAAGTCAAAAATTGCTTTAATAAACATTTAAAATCTGTCTAATTAAATTTATTATACAGACCAGGCGATTCGAGACGTTAAAGCTTCTTTTTTATATGATTCTTAATTAATCAACGGGAAGTTATCTTAACCGATTATTTATCAAAACTACTTTTTAACATGATATCCCGTGAAGATCTTCCGGCAAATACTTCAAACTTGCCCGGCTCAATAATTGCTTTCGTATCGATATTAATGAATGCTAGATCTTCAGGGGGTAAGCTTTAATTCTACCGTTATCTTTTCGTCCGGCTCAAGCCATATTTCCTCAAATCTCTGATTTATGTGCCGTATATTGAACTAGGTCAAAGGGTTCAAATAATCCATAATCTATAAGAAAATAATCAGAAGCCGGGGGGATCTTTTCCGGAGCGGTATTCCAGGAGTGCGGCCCAAATATCCAGTTATCATTGTTATGAAAGAAAAAGCCAAAGGTATTTTTCAGGCTTCCTATGACTTTCACGGTAATCTCATTGTCCCCGTCTTGGAGTAAAGAAGAAACATCCAGTTCATCAGGTTGCCATGGTATTACCCCTGCTGATTCTCCGTTGACCCATACTTCTGAGACCGAGCCATTCCATTTGTTCAATTTAACCCTGTAAAAAGTTCCCGGCGCTTTATTTATATTGAAATTTTGAGAATAAGCTACTTTATGCGAGTAGAAAGGCAGTCCCTCCTGTCTCCAGGATCCTATTGATCTGATCTCTCCTCCGGTTATTTCAAATCCCATTTCTGCCGGCTCGACAAGAAAATCACCCAAAAGGTAAACTGGCATCACCTCGGTAAGTATATGCATCCGGGAGGATTTCAAAATGATCGTATTATTTCCAGTCTTCAGGAATTCTCCAATATCAAACTGAGGAAAATCCTTATCTATCCAGAAAGCTCCAGTTTGTTCTGAAACTTCATTTCCATTTATGTATATCTGCCATAACTCAGGGCGTTCTACAACTGCACGAATTGATTTTATGGCTTCAGGGTTAAGATTTTCATTAATTTGAAAATGATAACTGGCTTCAAATCCGGATTCTTCATTAAACAAAGTATCCAGCATTAAATAGTTTTTTCTATATTGTATTTTATGTTGCCAGGGATTTCCCATTTCAATCCCATTCTCTTGAAACAGGCCGATCAGTCCATCCATAAAATAGATCTCCTTTTTGTGCGATTTGAGGGTTTTTAAATCAAGGTAATTTATCATCAGGATATTATCTGACTCACGTTCTACGCTTACAGAACCTTCACTTTCAAACCGTTTTTCTCTAATCATATTGAAAGTTTCTTCTGTTTCTTCTGGCCGCTTGTCAGTTATTACAAACAGTGCACTGCCAACTGGATCGAGTTCAACCTCGAAAGCCACTTTCCCATTCTTCACCTTAGAGGGATAGAGGTATTCCTTACCAGAAGTTAAATCGAGTTTCAACACATACTTTCCATAAATGGAAATATCTGCAACAGCCTTTTCTGTCTGATGGGAGTTAACCAGGAACAGCAATTGACCATCATCAAACTCCCTACGCTGATGATATAACATTCCATTTCGGGTCTTATCCATCATCTTAAACTGGTTGTCGCGTAGCATTTCCAAGGCGACAGGATCCTCAAGTTTCTCTACATCGGTCCAGTTATTCGGGAATCTGGCTTTCAATTCCTGTGCTTCAGATGATTCCTCCCCGTCAACCCGGGATATTTTCTGATTGAATGATAATATTTTACCGCCATTTTCCAGGTAATGACCCAGCAATTCCAGGGTGGGTGGATCGATGTTTTCCATTTCTGCCGGAATAACCACCAATGAGTAATCACGTTCGCCTACAATGAAATTATCCCCCTCAACGCTACCCAATGTTTTTATTACATTTTCCGAACCCAGGTCATATTCCAGGTGCTCCTGTTCCATACGGTATATCAAATTCTTGAATCCATCACCGATCCTGAATATCCCCAGATTTTTATCTTTCCGTGAAAAATACATCCATGCGGATGTGGTGGGTTGTAATACCAGTGTTTTGTTTATCTGTTGGCCAACTGACATAGCCATACTGACACGCCCGATGTAATCACCCATAAGTTTGTAATGCTCCCACCAAGGTTCGTGATAGGAAAAAGAAGGTGGATAATCGAACTTTCGGACTCCATTGAGGGAGTAATAGGAAAGATGCTGATTCACAAAATTAACGCCCAGTACACACTGCCAATCCACCAATCTTTTCTGTGCCTCAAAATCCATTTCCCATCCGCCGCCACCGTAGGTTTCACTAAGGGTGCGCTCTCTTCCAGCCTGGTTGGCCGCACTGCGTAACTCACGCACTGCTCGATCGTTCCCAAATTGTCCGCCCATTCCTTCCGGTATCAGGTGGTTCCCAAGCATATCAACACCCGGTTGCTGATGCCAGATATAAAAAGCTGCCTCATCAAATCCATGTGTTGGCACTGGCCATCCATGCTCCCAGTAATGGCCTGTCCATAGGAGATCTTTTTCATCACAATACTTACTCCAAGGTTTTGCCCATCGATCTATGAACAGTTCCAGGATCAGTTCGTAATAATCATGACGCACCTTTTTCCAATTACCTGTTTCTTCTGCCAAAGAAGGCAGGTTTATTCTCAGATCATATCCCCAGCGTTCCTGAAAAGCTTCCCACAGATCGGGCGTCCATCGAAGCATAGATCCTCTTGGCATAGCAGCTTCAAGGTTTGGCTCGTCGGTAAAGATACCGGGCAATGTTTTACCAAAATCATCGATGTTTCTCTCGTAGCCATTGGTCATGGTAAGTTCCAGAAACTTATCGGTTACGCCCTCATACAACAGATCCACATAGGTGAATCCACCATACCATGGCGATTGTTCAGGATAGATCTTTTCAAAAATATAATAAGGTCCCTTTTCCCCTTTTTTCTCATCAATAGAATTGGTTATATCAATAAATCCATTTTCTGTTTTTTTAAGGACCACTTCTAGTTCACCGGGTATATTGTCATCTAATTCTTCTGTGACGATCAATTTTAAAGCAGTACCATGGCGATATGAATCAGGCATTTCTGCTGGCACATGACCTCCGGCAAATCCTGAAGGATATGAATTCTCATCATAGATCCATACTTTCATGTCCAGTTCTTTGCCTTTCTGTACGGTATAATCAAACAGGTCAAACCATTCGTCCGACAGATACTCTGTTATTAATCCCGGGCGGGGATGAACAAAGACTCCACCGATGCCTGCATTTTTAAACTCTCTCATCTGAAAATCTATCCCTTCCCTGGTGATCTTCTCGTTCCAGTCCCAGAGCGGTGCACTACGATATTCCGCAGGGGGATCAGCAAACAATTCTCTAAAAACCTCCAAGGAAAGAGCGCTATCCCCCTCTTGTTTCTGATTACAGCTAATGACAGGCAACAGCGATAAATAAATTATGATTTTAGGTAAGAAAGAAGTGTATTTCATGATTAAAAAATGATTGTAATGCAAAATACCAAAAAATGGCATGAATTGGAATTAAATGTGGGGCTTACAATCCACAGTAATTAATTTTTTCACAACAGGCCATTTGGATCCAAAATAGTAGTTAATAAAAGTGAATATTGATATTTTTAATAACCAAGGTATTATTCATCTTAAATCTCAAATTTATGCTTGAAGAAAGTCATTATTACATAAATAAGGCCGCAAAAATTTTAGAACTTACTGAAAAAGTTAAAAACCTCTTAATTACTCCTAAAAGGGTAGTCAAGGTAGAAATTGTTTCAGAGGGGGATAATGGTGAAATTTTACATCATTTAGGCTTCAGGGTTCAGCATGATGACTCCAGGGGCCCTATGAAGGGTGGCCTAAGGTATCATCCCAGTGTAAACGAGGAGGAGGCTACAGCGCTTGCGAATCTTATGACCTGGAAAACATCAATTGTTAATATTCCTTATGGGGGTGCAAAAGGAGGGATCAATTGTGACCCCCACAATCTGTCAGAGAGAGAATTACATGATATTACAAGGTCATTTGTTACTGAAATCAAAGAAGTAATAGGACCGAAAATAGATATCCCGGCACCTGACGTTAACACCAATGCTAAAATAATGGGTTGGATAATGGATGAATATTCCAAATACTATGGTTTTTCTCCGGGTGTGGTAACAGGAAAGCCATTACATCTATTTGGATCTGAGGGAAGAGAGGAAGCCACCGGAAGAGGTGTTTTATATGCCCTGGATATAACCCTCAACGATAAAAAAACAGCTTGGGAAGGGTTAACTGTTGCAATACAGGGTTTCGGCAATGTTGGCAGTTTCGCTGCGAGATTAATGATGGAGAAAGGGGCTAAAATTGTTGCCGTAGGAGATAAAGATGGAGGCGTTGAAAATCCTGATGGATTAAATATATACGATCTTATTAAATGGACAAAGGATCATAGAACGGTAAAGGGATTCCCAGGCGGGAATGATATGAAAAGCGATCTTGTCCTTACATGGGATTGTGATGTACTCATACCTGCTGCTTTGGGAGATGTTATCACAAAAGATAACGCCAATGATATTCAGGCAAAAATTATTGTGGAAGCTGCCAATGGGCCCACCACACCGGAAGCTGATGAGATACTCAATAAAAAGGGCGTGCTTATTATTCCTGATATTCTTGCCAATTCAGGTGGTGTGACTGTTAGTTATTTCGAATGGGCTCAAAATATTCAGCAATTCAGATGGGAATTGGAAAAAGTAAATGCCGAGTTACTTAAAACAATCCAGCGGGCATATGAGGATGTAAAGGAGATTGCGAATAAAAACAATGCGGATATGAGAACGGCAGCATTTATTCTGGGAATCGGGCGTGTCGCAAAAGCCACAATTTCAAGAACATACCGGGTAAATCCCAAATTTGACATATACTAGACCTGGAATAGAAAATACCCCGGCGAAGTTCGGATTGTCTAAATCTATTCGAAAAAGTCTTACCTGTGACAATTGTTACCGTTTTGACTACTTTATCTGATTGATAAGCAATTCATATTTTTCTGCATCATGACTGGTTAATCTGAAAATATCGAGGTCTCCATCTCCTTCAAAATCGCCTACATGACCATTATAAATACTTTCCATATCAACAATTTTTCTTGTCCATTTATCCGAACCTTCGTTTAGCATGATAATAACAGGCCAATCCTGCACATCGATGTTTATTGCCCTGTTCCGGTTAACCCCGGTTAGCACATCCAGATCACCATCATTGTCCATGTCAGCTACCTGCAGGGTATGGGCGGCTGACAATTCATCAAGTATAATGTGTTTCTCCCACAGGTTATCTTCTGCATTAATTAACTTATAATAAGCCACAGGATATCCGGCCCTTTCGGAATGCGATATAAAAACTTCGGATTTCCCATCCTTATCAATATCAGCACAATAATGTTTGGTTGCATTCTGGGACCAATCACCGGTTTGATTGTGCCAGATAGAGTCGATCTCCTTGAGTTGCCAGTCGCCATCCATTTCACCTTGTGGGTTTTTCGCCCAGTATCCGTTTGCAGCAATATCCAGATATCCATCCCCATCAAGGTCTCCCACATCCATACCTTCATGTATATTTGGTCCTTCAAGAAGCTGGACAACTTCCCAGTTATCAGGATCGATTTGTTTGTATATGATCACATAACTTCCATCAAATGATATTCCAACCAGGTCCAATTTACCGTCTTTGTTTAGATCTGCCAGACTTACATCCTTGATATATTCTTTAGATACACCAATATAATGTGCTTCTTTTTCCGGATAAGAATACCAGTAAAAAGTATGTGTTTTGGGTTTATCAGTCCACTCCCCATTGTTCTGGGGTGCCAGTATATCGGTTTTGCCATCACCATCGATATCCCCGACTTCTATATCACCACATGAGAAAACGCCTCCATTTGGAGCAGTATCAGCGATCCAGTCGATCTCCCAACCAGCATTTCTACTTCCTATTATCACACCCAGGGAGCCTCCAAACCCAGCTTGATCAATAAATACCACGTCCAATAGGCCATCGCCATTCAGGTCAGAGAGCGCCCTGGCAAACCATTGATTGGCTTTATTGGATATAATCAATGAATCAAAAGATTTTTCTGTAGACTCTTTGGTGGCTTGTTGGTTTTCTTTTTTTTCCTGGCAACCTACAATTCCAATCATGGAATACAGTAAAATCATCAAAGTAGCTTTAAAATTATTCTTCATTTTCTTTATTTTTTAGTATTCGTATTCAGGGCATTACATTAAATTTTATTTCCTGCAGGTCTTTATCATCAGAGGACGTGCCGACCAATGCAACAAATTCCCCCGGTTCAACAACAAAATCCATGTTTATATCAAAAAAGGAGAGTTTTTCAGGTGTTATCGACAGAGAAACAGTTTTTGTTTCTCCTGCCTTGAGATGTACCCGCTTAAAATCCTTAAGCTCCTTTACGGGCCTGGTGACCGTGCTGAGTTCATCACGGATATAAAGTTGTATTACCTCATCTCCGTCATAGTTGCCGGTATTTTTTATATCAACCAATACGTCCAGATTTTCATCTTTCCTTATCTCTGGTTTAGACATCCTCAAATTACTTATTTCAAAAGTAGTATAACTCAACCCATAACCAAACGGGTAGAGTGGTGTTACATCATCATTAAAATAGCCTCGCCTGGCGGAAGGTTTATGGTTATAATATACCGGGATATGTCCCACAGAACGGGGAAAGGATATTGCCAGTTTTCCACCGGGATTATAGTCGCCAAACAGCACATCAGCAATAGCGTGTCCGGCTTCCTGGCCGATATACCAGCATTCATATATGGCATCTGCTTTTTCAATGAGGTTATTAAATGCCAGTGGCCTGCCATTAAAGAGAAATGCTACTATTGGTTTCCCGGTCGCACTTAGTGCATCGATCAGCTCATCCTGCATACCTACCAACTGCAGATCTGCCCGGTCACCCATATGATACATATTCCATGCTTCTCGTGATGTTTGCTCATTGCCCCCAATTCCAAGTACTATGATATCCGAATTCTGGGCAATTCTTACTGCTTCAGCAATTTTTTGTCTTTCTTCATCCGGATCAGGGAAAGTTATTTTATCTTCCACCCATGAACCTCCGATGGTAATCCGGCAGCCTTCTGCATATCGAATATTGGCCTTTTTGCCCACTTTTTCTTTAATGCCATCCAACATAGAGGAAAAATAATTTGGTACTCCTGCATAACCCCCCAAATTCACCCGGTCAGCGTTGGGCCCGATAACAGCGATGTTTTTTATGGAAGTTATATCGAGTGGGACTATATTGTTTCTGTTTTCCAATAAGGTAATGGCTTGTAATGCAGCTTCTTTTGCAAGTTTCCTGTTTTCCTCTGAACCGCTATATACCTGTGCTTTTTCCGGATCTACATAAGGATCCTCAAACAAGCCCAATTGAAATTTTACCCGCAGCATTGGTCCTACTAGTTCATCAATCACAGACTCAGGAATTGTACCTTCTTCAACCAGTTCAACAATATATGTATAACAATCAGGATTCGGTAATTCAATATTAACACCTGCTTTTAAGGCCAGCTCAGCAGCATGTTTACCATCTGCTGCTACCCTGTGAGCACCTATACCATACCGTTTGTGCATTTCCCGGATAGAGTAATAGTCAGAAACTACAAATCCACTGAAACCCCATTCATTCCTCAGAACATCCCGCACCAGCCATTTGTTGGCATTGATCGGGATACCATCCAACTCATGATAGGTTGTCATAACGCTTAAAGCGCCTCCTGCCTGGATGGCTTCCTTGAAGGGATAAAAATGAATTTCTCTTAAAATCCTTTCAGAATAATTGGCCGGAGCAGTATTTGTTCCTCCTTCAGGCTGCCCATGAGCTGCAAAATGTTTTAAAGTACCTACTATTTTCTCTTTATTCTTGAATGTAGCATCTCCCTGAAACCCTTTGATAACCGCTGTACCCATTTCCCCAGCCAGATAGGGATCTTCCCCAAATGTCTCCTCTACCCTTCCCCAACGTGCATCCCTTGCAATATCAACCACTGGTGTCAAGGCCTGATGCCCACCCCTTAACCTGGTTTCCCTTGCGATCATAGAGTAAACTTGTTCCACCAATTCCGGATTGAATGTCCCGGCCATTGCAATCGGGTGGGGTGTGCTTGTGGCATGACTTGCTACCATACCGTGGAGGCATTCTTCATGAAAAATAGCCGGTATCCCGAGTCTGGTTTCTTCCACGAAAAATTTCTGTAGTTTATTCGCCAGCTCCGCATTCTCATAAGGTGTTAAAGGTGGCCTTTCACTACGGGAAGTCTGGCTATCCCCTCCCTTTGTTTCACTGAGTCTTGTTATCTGTCCTACCCCATAAGGCAATAAGGATTTAACTTTATCTATATTGATTGCTCCATCTTGTGATATTTCGATTGAATCTTTAACTTCATTATTAACACTCACCATCTGCCAGGCTTTTTCTTCCAGGGTCATACGGCTCAACAGATCATTTACACGCTCCTCTATCGGCAAAGTCGGGTCCTTATAACTTACAATTTTATCGTTGCACCCTGACCAGAATAAAAATGAGATCAGAATAAATGCTATTAATACAAAACTGTGGTCTTTCATATCCTGTAGTATAAAGTTTGGAACTATATCTGAATTGCTATTATATCAGTGTATATTATTAAAAATCGCAATTCGGTGTTACGAAGAAATTAATAAATCATATAAATACCCAAATTTTTCCTACTTTTAGCAGGAGTTCTGGAAACGTGTAAAATTCACTTAATTTGTTCTGGTTCATAATAGAGAATTTATAATGTCCTGTGAAGTCTATTTCAGTTCCCTATTCCCAGTTCTATGAATATGTTTACAACAGCATTTTTTATTTTGATAATAGAAATCGCTGTTAAAGGAAACGTATATTGAATTTATAATTTCTAAATTTGACTGTGAAACAACAGAGTAATAAGTTCCAACTCTTAATTTTTTTAAATTATCAATACGTCAAAGATAAACTACAGAAAAGCCACGCTTAAGGATGTTGAAATCCTTGCAAAAATGCGGGTAGTATTTATAAACGAAGTTTTCAAAATCAAGAAAAGTAAGGATTCTGATCAATTGAGGCAGGAACTCATAGAATACTTTACGACAACCTTGTCGGACCAATCTGTGATCACATGGATAGCAGAATATGAAAATAGGATCGTCAGTACCGGCACACTGGTCTTATGGCATACCCCGCCCACGTATTCAGGGTTAGGTAAAAAGGGTATGCGCGGATATATTTTAAATATGTATACGGAGAAGGCGTTCAGGAAGAAAGGAATAGCAACTATCATTCTGGATAAGCTGATCAATGAGGCAAAAGCCCTGAACCTGGAATATGTTCATCTGCATTCCACCGAAGATGGAATCAGAATTTACAGGAAACTGGGATTTGAGGACACAAAATTTCCGGAATTGAACCTGGTTATAGAGTAAAGGGGAGTATAGCAGTTAGGTAGAAAGTTTCAGCCATATTTCAATCCAGATAAAACAGGTACAGATCTTGATTCCCGCATTAAAGTATGGCTGATGAACTTAAGACAATTATGGCAGGAAATAATTGTCCTGCTTATGAAAACATCTTATTTGGGTGCATAAACACCCATGATTATGATCTAGAAATCGGTAAAATCCCATTCACCACGGAAGGGACGTCTTAGCATCATATTAGCAGAATCATCACCAAGGAATCGCTCTTTCTTCGGATCCCACTTCAATGGTCTTTCCAACTCATAGGCAATATTGGCAATGTTGCATACTGAACTTGTCCTGTGTCCTGTTTCAACATCAGATATCGGCCTTGTATGATTCTTTATGGCATCTATCCAGTCCTGATAATGGTTATCACTGAAATATAAACGTTTTTCTGTTTCTTTGAATTTATACTCAGCTAATCCGGCATTTGGGGATGTTATAAGATGCCCCCGGCTTACTTCGATCTTCCCTTCTGTACCAATAAATTCAACACCATTTCCTTTTTGTAATTCAACATGGTTCATGACTACTCCATTTTCGTATATCATTTTTAAACCATGAGTCTCTCCGCGTTTAGGCGGGATATATTCTATAGGTCCTGAATTATCCATGCCATTACCCCATTGTCCAATATCAAACATATGAGCACCCCAGTCAGTGATCATGCCACCACCAAAATCCCGATATAAACGCCAGTTTGGATAAATATCTCTTTCAACCGGTGGAGAGAGCTCAGGATTAAATTCCCGGTATGGGGATGGCCCAACCCAGAGATTCCAGTCCAGGTTTGAAGGAGCTTCCATTGAAGGTAAGTCACACGCTACAACCGGTCCTCCAAGACCAGCATTTATGGTTTGCAACTCCCCTATATATCCATTCAGAACCAGTTCGCAGGCTTGCCTGAAATTATAGCTGGAACGTTGCATATTCCCGGTCTGAAATACACGGTCGTATTTTCGGGCAGATCGGACCATGGCCCGCCCTTCAGCGACAGTATACGCCATAGGCTTCTCACAATAAATGTCTTTTCCGGCTTTTGCAGCATCTACAGCAACCTGGGCATGCCAATGATCCGGCGTGGCAATTACCACAGCATCTACATCTGATCTTTCAAGGATCTCCCGATAATGCTTTGTGGTGAACAGGTCAACTTTTGT
The DNA here is from genome assembly GCA_024644875.1 of Cyclobacteriaceae bacterium. Lineage (GTDB taxonomy): Bacteria > Bacteroidota > Bacteroidia > Cytophagales > Cyclobacteriaceae > JAGTVG01. The sequence goes on along the minus strand of JAHEGY010000022.1, from coordinate 30,692 downwards.
TCCCCTGAACTCATTGGATTGATTGGCCAGATCCGTAAACATATCAAGTTTTTGAGAATCCACATCACATGCTGCGACAAAAGCAGTTTCTTCAGTTCTATTCCTGAAAAAATTTAAAAGTATGCGGCCTTGTTTTCCGGTTCCTATGAACCCCAGGTTTATCCTGTCATTGGCAGCAATGGCTCCATTCTTACCGAGGACTGTTGCAGGAATGATGGTGAATGCTGAGGAACCAGCGGCAATAGCTCCTGATGTTTTTATAAATTTTCTCCTATTGATGTCTTTCTTTGATTTCTTCATTATATAAAAAGTTAAATATTAGATTTCAGGAATATGTAAAAAATTGAGCTATAAATATATCCATGCATATCGGAATTGACAAATAAAGCCCTTTTGATTTAATTTAGCGCCCTTTAACCACATAATTTACTCATATAAACCCAGGCCGGTAGCTGCCCAGTAGATACCCCCATATATATGATCAAGGAATCTGGGATCCTTATATAATTCTGATAAATGGCCAAGTCCTGTATAAAATGATCTCCCTCCATCGTATTCCTGATACCAGGATATCGGGTGAAAATCCCCCATACCCGTACGCCGTTCATCGTCACCCCAGGTCCGGTCCGGGTCATAGGTCGATTCATCTACAGAAATTAAAACCTTTTGATTATCTGTCAGGGCTTCGGAGAAGGAATACCATTCATCCGTCCATATCCATCTGTCAGACAGGTGCATGGTGGCCGGATGGTCTTTATCATTTATGTGCATAACCGCTGTCTGCTCTTCGGGGTGATCTGTGAAAGTCCGCCCTACGAGTTTCTGAAACCACTCTCCTTCTTCTTCACACACAGATGCGGCATGGATACCAACATATCCACCTCCATTGCGGATAAATTTTTTAAAGCTCTCAAGTTGCTCATCAGAAAAGTACCTGGAAGTTGAATGAAGAAAGACCAGGACATCATATTTCAGAAGGTTTTCATCATTAAAATTACTGGTAATCTCTGTTACGGTCAGACCAAAAGCATGCCGGTTTGCCATTTTCTGAAATTCAAGGATGGCTGTGGGCTCAGTAACATTATGCCATTTGTCCGGACTGGTGTATACCAGAACCTGAAATTGTTCTCTGCTATGGTTTTGAGTGAACGCCGGAACCATATTCATAAATATAACAATAGAGGTCAGAATGTAGTTAATATATTTCATTGGAATTCTGAAAGATTAAAAGACAATTACTCTTTTTGAGATAAAAATAGTGTAATCAGAGGGTAATTTATAAAGTAATTCAATAAATATTAACCCGGAAAACCAATAAGTTTCAATTTTATTTTATTTACAGGGAATAGAATGAATATCAGGAAAAATTTCCCTGCATTTAAAGAATACTAAGACTATGAAAACATGAAAAGGGTTCAAAATTACCTGAACCTACTCCTGTTATCTGGAGTACTTTCTGTTTTGATCAGCTATACCGGGTATAACAATGATGATGAGGAACCGGAAATAAATCCGATTATAGGAACCCGGACCATATCTGATGTAAACCTGGTCACTGAATTTGGGAATATGTCCGTTAAAGAGTTTTTAATGGATTTGGCGGTTTATCTGAAATAGATGCAATTCATTTAGTATTTAATTGCCAGTTGAACTAATATGAAATGATCATTTGAGCATTTTTTTAAGAATAATCGTCTATTTTTGTAGGATTTACTAAAAACTAAGAAAGAATTTGAAGATGAGTCTGAATCGAATTTATTGGCCAATATTTATATTTATAACCTTATACCACATCCTGGTATTGGTGGGAGCGCCATTTTATTTTTATTACACGCCTCCATCATGGTCCATGGTAGTGGTTTCAATTGCCTTATTTATTCTGACCGGGATCAGTATTACAGCCGGATATCACCGCCTGTATTCTCACCGGGCTTACAAAACAAATAAATTAATAGAAGTACCCCTCGTTTTCCTCGGGACGATGGCAGGCCAGGGAAGTATTCTCAGGTGGTCCAATGACCACCGTTTACACCATAAGCATGTTGATACTGAAAAAGATCCTTATTCTATAAAGAAAGGATTCTGGCATGCTCACATTCTCTGGTTGTTTGAAAAACCTGATCCAATCATCCCGGGACTGGTTGCGGATCTTACAAAAAATAAACTGCTAGTATTTCAGGACAGGTATTATGGCATTTTGTTTTTCCTCACCAATACACTGGTTTCCCTGGCAATTGGATGGTGGTTGAATGATTTTATCGGGGCTTTCTTCCTGGCATGGTGGGTTCGCCTTTTCGCAGTGCATCATTCTACCTGGTTTATAAATTCTCTGGCACATACCTGGGGATCCAAAAGCTATTATAAGGAACTGTCTGCCGTTGATAATTACCTGATCTCACTCTTGACTTTTGGTGAAGGATACCATAATTATCATCATTATTTTGCATCGGACTACAGGAATGGCATCAAATGGTACCATTTCGATCCCACCAAGTGGTTAATCTGGATCCTCAGCAAAACAGGGCAAGCCAAAAACCTTAAAAGGTTTGATGATTACCGGATCACAAAGCAAATCCTCAAGAATGATAAAACACTTTTGACCGACCGGCTGGTCCAATTAACATACGTTAAAAAAGAGGAATTGGAAATTACCATCAGGGAGACTTTTGATTCCATATCTCAGAAAATGACTGAGATAAAACGATTAAAGGAAAAATACCTTGAGTTTAAAAATAAAGATATCTCAGGTAAGGTTATTGAAGATCTTAAATTCGAGATCAACAAAATGCAGGAAAAACTATCTGAAGATATTAAAGCATGGCAGTATCTCTTCAATGGCATTATGAAACTGCAACCCATCAAAGTATAGGTAAAACAAAACTATGTGCGGGTAATTTTCTTCATCCAGTGCCAGTGGGTGATAAACAATATGGTACATATTACCATAAGGATCCCTCCTATCATTATATTTCGGATGGAATTATGTTGAGAGGATTGGATCTTGTCATTTTTAGCAGCTTCATACATTCCTTTCAGGGTTTCATCATCAGGTACATATGCTGCCTGAACACTACTCTCTGATGCTGGCATGGATCGTAAAATATCCATTTTATAGTTCTCAAATGAGGCCAGGCTTGGTGCTTCCGGCGGGGTCCATCCGGCGTGTAACGGATCCCCGAGATCAAGGATAGCATTGACCAATGTCGTTATCGATATTAAAAATGTAATGACAGCTGTAAGGCATACAGCATAGCCATAAATTTGAGCACCTACTTTTTGTGATTTTTCCATGATTTTACTTTTGGAATGAATGGGTACATTAACAAAACTTGATTTTCTTTGAATTAAACCCGCGCATACTTAAATCAACAACAAACATAAAAGGTTAGTTCCATCGTACTACACCTTTCCCTCCCTTTATGGTTCTGCAACAGCAAATAGTCAATTGTATATCAATTGTTAATTTTTTCCTTATATTGTGAAGTTATATCTGCTGAGAAAATTTAAAATCACTTACGCGCAGGACCGCTAAAATGCAAAGAATTATTCTTAAGAATACATATAATACAATTAATCCCAACATGAGAAATCTTAAAAGAAGAAGTTTTATAAGGAAATCATCAACTATACTGGCAGCTTCCGGGGTTGCAACGAAGCTCCATGCATTCAATATCACCGGAAGCGCATCAGAAGACAATGGAATTATCGGGCATGGAGATTATAAATACCGGGTAATCAAAGATTGGGGGAATCTTGACCCCACCAAAACCCCTGTATTAAACTGCCATGAAATGGAGATGGACTCAAAAGGAAGGCTGGTCATGATCACAGATGAAGTCCGGAACAACATCCTCATCTATGATAAGTCCGGTAAACTTCTCGACAGCTGGGGGACATGGCTTCCAGGGGGACATGGATTAACCATCAGCAATGAAGGCGGAGAAGATTTTCTATATCTTACAGATTGCGGTTATTTTGTCGGCAGGGACGGCAAGGGAAAAAGTCAGGCCGGCAGGGTCTGGAAAATGACCATGGATGGTAGACTGGTCTTTAATATTGGTCATCCTGCTACTATTGGAGTATATAAACCTGAGGATCCGTTCAGGCCCACTGAAATTGCTGTAGCCCCTAATGGTGACTTCTATGTAGCTGACGGCTATGGCATGGATTACATACTGCAATACAATTCCAAAGGCGAATTCATCAGGAAGTTCGGAGGCCAGAAGAATGACAATGGAGAGGAAAACCTTGTAAACGCACACGGTGTGGCAGTTGATATGCGCAATTCCCAAAACCCCCGGCTGGTCTGTACTTCACGGACAGAGAACTGCTTTAAGTTTTTTACACTCGACGGAAAATATATAAATACCCTTAACTTGCCCGGACTGTATGTTTGCCGGCCTGTAATGGATGATCAGAATATTTACGCAGGTGTCTGCTGGTCAAAGACCAGGGAAGAAAACAAAGGATGGGTACAGGACACAGGATTTGTTACAATCATCGAAGGTGATGAGGTGGTAAGTAATCCAGGGGGTACGGAACCGGTTTATAAGGATGGAAAATTAGGACAAATGTATCAGGAATCAAAGATATTCAACCATGGTCATGATGTATGTATTGATGATGATAAAAACCTGTATGTCTGCCAATGGAATGCAAATAGATCTTACCCCATAAAACTGGAAAGGACCTGATCGGTTCTAGAAAAGAAAAGACTGTTTTTCTCCATTCTATAATTCATGTAAATTATCCTTCATTTTCGCTATCTTCGAGTTTATGCCGAATCAGAAGCGCCATCTTGCTGCCATAATGTTTACCGACATCGTTGGATACACAACCCTGATGGGAGATAATGAAGCCCGGGCCATGGACCTGGTTCGAAAGAATAAAACCATTCAGAAAACGCTCGTTGAAAGGCACGGTGGGAGCTGGCTTAAAGAAATGGGCGATGGAACCATGGCCAGTTTTCCGGCTGCGTCCGATGCTATTTATTGTGCACTCGAAATTCAAAAACAATTACATGAGGAGAATGATCTGTCGGTTCGAATTGGTATTCATCTGGGTGAGATTTTAAGTGAAGAAGGTGATATTTACGGGGATGGTGTCAATATTGCCTCAAGGCTACAGACAATCGCTGACCCTGGTGGGATCTATATCTCAGATCCTGTTCAAAAATCAGTGAAATCACGATCAGATATTCATACGATTTATCTAGGTGAATTGCATCTGAAGAATGTAGATTATGGGATCAAAACCTATGCCCTTCGGGGCGAAGGTCTTCCCAGGCCAGCCAAAACCTGGGACAAAAAACTGACAGGAAGGATCTGGGCAAAAATCAGGGAAAGGAAAGTCCACAGGGTAACTTTTGCGTATCTGGCACTTTCAGCAATAGCCATAAGCCTGATACCTTTAATCCCCATCCTGGATTCATTTAAATTTTATATTTACCTGTTTCTTGGCCTGGGATTTCCTCTTGCTGTATACTTTGCCTGGAATTTTGAAAGAAGTCCTAAGGGTATTGTACGCATTTCATCCAGGCAAGCATGGGAAAATCCCTATTCAGGCAGCCAAAAAAAACCCATGACGGATAATATTGTAATTGTTAGCCTTCTAATTATCATTTTGGGGATAAATACAATTCAATATCTTACCAGAAAACAAGGCATTCCATCCTCTGATAATAGCAGAATGCTGGCCTTGGCTGTTATGCCCTTTCGGAATGACAGTAACGATCCATCGAATATATACTTCTGTAATGGCATTATGGAAGATGTGATCAACCAATTGTCTCAAATTGACGGCATGCGGGTTCCTTCATTAACTTCTATGTTATTCTACCGTGACAACCCAAAACCGTATTCTGAAATAGTAAATGAACTGGAAGTAAGTCACTTGTTGGAGGGAAGCGTCAGAAAGTTTAATAACAGAGCCCTGATGACCGTAACATTGATCGATGCCGATCAAAACGATCAGATTTGGTCAAACCGGTATGAGATGGACCTTTCTGTCAAAGGTGTCTGGGAGGTACAATTCGAAGTGGCTCAACAAATTATCAGTTCATTACAATTAGCCTTATCAAAAGACAGAAATATCCCTTCTGTAGAATCTTTGCCAACAACCAGTTATGAAGCTTATGACAATTATCTAAGGGCAAAGGACCTTAGCAGATCCTGGGAAATAGATAAAAATAGGAGCTCCATCGATCTATTACATCATGCCCTTGCCCTGGACCCATCATTTTATCTGGCTATAGCCGAATTGTCACAGAGCTATGCCAACCGGTTCGAACTTACTGGAGAATCATGGATTGATTCTGCTGAATTTTATGCATTAAAGGCTTTTCAGATAGATCCTCGTCACCCTGAATCATTGAATGCTATGGCTTACTATAAAACCCTTCAAGGTGATCCTGCTGAAGGTCTTCGGTTATACAGGGAAGCAGCTGAGTCAGGTTATCAGGGATCCAATAATTTTTTGGGTTGGTGCGAATGGCAACTCGGCAATCAGGAGGCAGCAATAGATTGGGCCTTCCAGAATCTTCAAAATGATCCGAATAACCCCATACACTATATCGATATCAGTAATTCGATGGCAGCAGTGGGATTATTTGAAGAATCAACATTAAGTGATGAAAAAGCATTATCACTTAATCCTGAATTTACCTTCGCCTATGAAAACCAGATCAGGTATAAGATTTTTCAGGGCGAATACCAAACAGCTTTAGCTAATATAGACAAAGCCATGTCAATATATCCATCATCAGCTTATGAATTAAATCTGTGGACAGCCCTCATTCATATCAAGCTTGGTGATTTTGATCTGGCCAAGGAACTGTTGCAAGAGTATATAGAAAAGATATCTGGAAAAGATAAGAGAAATCGAAATATTGATTCTTATACTGGATTGGCATTAAAGGCTTATCTAATGCAGATTAAAGGGGATTCTTCACGCGCTGAAATCACATTTCGTCAAATACTTAAGGAAATTGAAGAGACTGTGAATCCCGAATATCCCATACGATCCAATCTTCTCGCCGGCTGTTATGCCTGTCTTGGGATGCATGATGAAGCTTTATCAGAATTAAAAAACGGAGCCGGGGCGGGTATTTTCAGTTACTACTATCTCAGCATGCTTCCTCTTTTAGATCCCATCAGGCATCTGCCTGAATACAAGGAGATCATGAACAATTTAAAAGTAAAATCAGACTTGATGAGGGATAATGTAATAGCAAAGGGCTATTCCAAAGAACTTAAAAAGTAAAGATCAACCCGGCAAACCTTAAAATACAGGAATAAATTTAACCATACCATTCTCGAGGGCGTAGTGACATGTCATCAAGGACATCGATGGTGATATTCACATCTTTAACGATCTGAAAATCGAACATACCCACACATATGAAATCTGCACCGTTCTGGAATGCCCAGCGGAAGCCATCCTCAGGTGGAATAGCACCTGCTGCCAGTATCTTAAATCCCATCACCGGAACTTTTGCACGATTCACGAATTCCACGGTGCGATCCGGGAACAGGCAGAAAATATTATCATGGAATCTGTTGTGATCAATATGTTTCTTACCGTCCACTTCAAAGGGCACCCTGTTATCCATTGGGTGCGCTGACCAGTACTGGTCGTGATGCATGGTCTTCATATAGTAATCGGGAATAATACCTTCTTCTTCACAGGCTATCAGCGCATCAACAGTATGTGAAGCCAGTCCGGCTACACATCCCTGCTTTCGTATATGGTCCAGCATTTTTTCAACTACATCGATTCGGCCATCCCGCACCAGCCAATCACACCAGTTGCCCTGAACCTGTATGATTTCACAACCGTGGTCTATGGCTTTGTCTATGTTCACATAATAATCATCATTCTCCATATCAGGGTGAACCTGGGATATTACCTTGATCTTACCACCAGTGACTTTTTTATATTTTTCAATTACAGGATTGGTGACAAAACCAATATTGATGGTATTTACCCCAGCCTGTTCAGCCAGCATTAACGTCTCAAATATCTTTTTCTCGGTATTATATGCCCTGAATAATGAGGGAACATAGATCAGATCCCGTGAATGTGCCCAGCCTCCCAGGAGGTTTCCACCCAGAACCAGTTTGCTGATCTCATGGTCACCGATTTTCCCTTTTGGCAGTTCTCCTTTTAACTCGCTCAAGTCCATTGCCCCCACCTGGATAGTAGCTCCAGATAATGCATCCGGGCCATATTTCTGGCTTTCCCTGAATGCACCCCAACCTACCAGTCCCAGGGCAGGAACCGTAGCCATATTTTTTAACATCTCCCGCCTGGAATTTGTCAATTCTTCTGAGGCGGTGTCTTCCCCTTTACCAGCTTCTTTTTTGAACATAGATAAAGATATTGCGTAAAGGCCATAACCTTTATCCTTAATGAATATTAGGACCATCAGGGCCATGGCCTCAATAAAGATCCTGTTTACGATATACAAGTTTCCTTCTGAACCACCATATAAGGAAAATCCTACAGGAGGATAGGCGAAATAATATAATGTCAGCAACAGCGTCCCGGCAATGGCAGCGTATCGAATCAATATTCCAAGGAACAAGGCCAGACCTATAACTATCAGCCCATAAATATTTAAAACATCTACTATTTTCATCAAGGCAGGAGAAGAGGCCAGTCCTTCATAAAAACCAGACATAAATCCTGTTGAATTGATCAAATAGTTATATGCACTCCACTCAGGGGCAAAAAGTTTTGTTATACCTTCATATAGGAAATGCCATCCTATTCCAACGCGAAGGACAGTAATGAAGATCCGCTTCCAGTTCATGATATCTTATTTTAATAATGGTTAAAAAATGAAACAAATACTTAGCTCGGAAAGTGCTTTGATTTAAAAAATCGCACTGATAACCAAATATAGTATATATCCTTCAAAAATTAAAATTATCTATTGACGCTCAATACTTTACCAGTTTATAAGCCCTCACCCTGTTGTCGAAGAATGTCGGTACAAATAAGAGATTATCATCCGGAGAATAATCAAAATCGGCGGTATTTATCCCATCAGATTCAGAATCAAGCAGTTTAGTAACTTCTCCTTCCCGGGATACATGAAAAATAGCTCCGGCCCACCTTGACGTCAAATACTGCCCATCGCCTATGTAGACAATACCATCTCCTCCTTCCATATGCTGAGCCACAACGCTAACTTCCTTAGTATCCCAATCAATTTCTTTTAGCTGACCGCTACCACTGGTGAGTAATAATAACCTGTCTTTTTCCCAGAATAAACCATTAAACGATTCCTCCGGGCCAACAAGAAATTCAGATAATACATCATCTTTCAAGGCATAGATGGTATTTGAAGCTGATCCGGTTATATAAACCACTCCATCATCCCCTACCGTTATATCATTTAAGTTAGGTTTCCCTTCAATATCGTATCTTCTGGTTACTACGCCTGTTTCAATATCAGCCTGTATGATCTCATCCGTGTCAGCTATATAAAGAAAGCCTTCACTTATCCCCATTCCTGTGGGACTACTAAGGTCCTCCACCCATTTCAGGTCAATAATATTCCCTGACAGATCCATCTTTGAAACAAATCCATCTCCATCCTTTTCCCAGGGATTCAGATTTACATTGGAAATGTAAAGGACCTTTCTTTCTGTATCAAACAAAACAGATTCCGGAGTCCTTAGCAAGGTATCAGAAGACCAAACCAATTCAAGTCTGATAGTTGTTGCCTGACCATCTATTTCATCCGCGGGAACTTTACGATCATCATTTCTGGTTCTCCCGGAATTACAGGCGAGAACTGAAAATAACAGTAATAGGGACACTATATTCTTCATGTTTTAGAATTATCAATTGTTTGAATATACGCAAAACTAATAATATCCTCGATCGTTGAAGGATTCATGGTCAAGATCGATATTACTGAACCGGTTCAAGGATAAATGCAATATCCTGGCCAATATATCTTGCGTGGCCCCCTTCCACTTTCAGTATGGGGATTTCAAAAGACAAAGACTTTCCTTGAGATTTAATATCCAGAACCATTACTGACCTGTCTTCGTTTCGCAGGAATTGACCACGCCAGGTGTGATATAGCCTCAGCTTATAATCTCCTTTAGGGACATCCTCTAAGCTGACAGTTTTTCCTGCCATATCGGTATTGGCATTTACCGCCCAACCAAAAATCAGCTGGTCACTGCCTACAGCATAGGCATCACCTTCTGAACTTTCGGCATCGATAATTTTGAGATTTATGAGCTTATTGAACGGGATCTGGTCTGTAAAATGCCTCAGGCTAAGCATCTGGTTGGTAACAACATTGTCATTCAGGCGGTCGGAATAGGCCCACCAGAATGGTGACATGGAAACACCGGAAGCCAGGCTTACCCAAATGGCATTATGATACTGGGCCTGATATCCGGGCATCTGCATCTCATAAAAGGTATGATCCCAGCCTGTTTCGGGGATCAGACAGGGTTTCTCAAATCCGTTCCATAACTTATTGACCTGTCCATGATAGTTTCTATAGCTGTAGGTCAGAGAATGCGTGTCATCTTTATCGATCTGACCCGTCTTATTGATCGGGAATCCCTGTGCTTCATAGATCTCCCGGCCTGGAAGGTCGGTAGCTTCATAAGCATCCTGCCACCATTCCTTAATGCCCCCGCTGCGTGTTCCCGTGGTAGGGTGATTCCATGGATCATTGGCCTTAAAATAATCATGCACCTTCTTAACCCAGACACCAGCCTGTGTGCTGTCACCGGATACCCAGCCATCCGTACCGTTCACCTCATCCACGATAAACCATATTGCAAGAGAACGGCTGTATCCCCAGCGGGCGATCATATAACGGTAAAGTTTCTCCTGGTACTTCCAGGCTTCTTCACTCCTGTAAAAATCCTTGCATTCTGTTACCGTCTGGTAAGGATTGGCAAACCATCGCACATTTCCCCCGCCCCAAACTGTCTCGGACATATAGGAATGGAACCAGAAATTCAAAGCCAGCTGCATATCACGCTCTTCCAGGATGTTTAGCAGATGATCGACCCTCGCACAAACATGCTGGTCATACCGCCCCATACCACTGGCCCAGGTTTCCAGCGGAGTCATCACATAACTGATATAATTGACACCCACCGTTTTTAATTCATCCATTACCTCAGCCTTTTCCTGGTTGTTAACCCACATCCCAACACCATAAAATGGTGTTCCATCATCATATTCCAGATATCGCTTGTTGGCCGCCACTTTGATCCGGCCATGATATTCGGATTCAACTACCTTAAAATTCCTTTTTTCACTGATCACTTCTCCGTTCCTGTCCTTTACTCTAATAGTATAATTCCACTCTCCCAATTCATCTGCAGAAAACCTGACAAGCCAGGCATACCGGGCAAGCCATGATCTGTCCTGGATGGTTGAATAAAATGCCGGGATGGACCATGTCTTACCTGAGGGAGCCGTAAAAGTGGCCATGATATCGATATCTTCCGGATCAAAAGGATTCTCGAATTCTGTTTCCAGCCAGAAGGTGGCTTCAAATTTGTCATAAAGTCCTACCTCGTCTGTATTATGGCGGATCCATTTAAAGGCAGGCGCATCAGCTAATACATTAGAAACCAGAAAGACTAAAATAAAAGAAATGGAAATTGTCAAAGCTTTTTTCATGATCATTTATATTTTAAAAAATTCTAAACATTTAAAAAGTTACTTCAGGCGAATATTGCATAAAAGCTTAATAAATTTAAGCTTTTCATCCTATAAAATATAATGGAATCATTAATAAATGAATCATCTAATTAAAACTTCGATCTAAACCTGCAATATCAGCACATATTATGCTTTTTTATCTTTTCTTTTTTTTCATAATCGCATTGTTTTTAAAGTTGATCTGTTCCATCTTTCACCTTGAATGAATAGCTGCAGTCTGTCGGGTAATTTTCAAGAATAAAGTAGAATTTCACTGGAAAAATGGGTGAATGTTTTAAATTGTAGGCATTAATCACTTAACTTGATTATTATTTTACAATATAGCTCTTATGAAAACATTCAAATTGATCCTCTTATCTGTCTTTTTCATCACCCTGCTCGGTTCCTGTGAAAAAGCACCCTATGCTACAGGTCCAGATATTTATGTTGAAGACACAAACTTCAAAGTGGTCGGATACTTATCAAGAGGCGGATTCAGACATATTGATAATTTAGAACTCGATAAGTTAACCTATCTGAACCTGGCTTTTGGGAATCCGGATATGAATGGCAACCTGGTATTCAGCGGGAATGCAGATATCAAGCCCATTGTAAAGAAGGGTCATGAAGCTGGTCTCAAAGTATTCGTTTCACTGGCAGGGGGAGGCAGGCCGGATACAACGATATGGAAATCGGTACTTAGTCCTGAAAAAAGATCGGTCTTTATCAAAGGGATACTTGATTATGTTGCTGATAATGATCTGGATGGCGTGGATGTCGATATCGAGGGCAATCTCCTTCCCTATATCGGTGATCTGTATACTCCTTTTGTTCTTGAATTGAGAGATGCATTACATGCCAGGGGAAAAGGGATTACGACAGCACTTGGCGCCACGAGGGTTCATAAGGCAGTTACACAGGAATCCTTGTTTGCCTATGATTTTATCAATGTAATGGTGTATGATAAGACAGGAATTTGGCGTCCTGATGACATTGGCCCGCATTCTCCTTTCTCATATGCTGTGGACGCAATTAAATACTGGAATGAGGTAAGGATGATACCCCTGGATAAAATTATTCTCGGGCTTCCATTTTATGGTTTTGATTTCACGCCACCAGCAAGGTATATTAATTACAAAGAGATCATTAAGGACCAGGCTGAATTAGCTTACCAGGATTCCACCGGTATGAGGTATTATAACGGGATCCCCATGATCTCCAGGAAGACCCAGCTGGCGAAAGAAATGCTGGGCGGAGTAATGATCTGGGAAATATCCTGTGATACATTGCAAAGCGACCTGTCATTAATGCGCGCCATGGATCAAACGATAAAAGCAGGTGATTGTGACGTCAGGACATTTTATAAAGATGAAGATGGCGATGGATTGGGAGATCCTTCTCATCCAATTCAGGCATGTGAGGCACCGTCAGGATATGTCGATAACCGTATAGCTGAAAATTCCGGTTCAGAGGCAGAAATACAATAGTAAGGATTGCAATAAATTCTTCTGAAAAGTCCCTTGGAGAGATTTACTCTTCAATTTCTAAAGTGCGAGTCCTTACACCAGGTAGATCATAATGAGTATAGACTTTTTATAAAGAAAATTACCAGAAAACAGTATATAGGATAGCAAGAATTGTTAAAATCCCTACAGCACTCATATTAAATTTATTACTGGTATAGAATAGTTCCCGGTCGATCCGGATCCCTTTTGGATCATCTTCTGAAGATTCAAACAGGCTCATGGAAATAATCACCACGGCAAGGATTATGAATACCACAACCCATCGATTCATAAAAGGTAATCCAGGCATAAGGATCTTGAATACCAGGGAAAGGGGAATGGACAGGATCGCTGCCCATAGTACGGAATTCGGGGTTGTGCGCTTCCAGAATAAGCCAAAAATAAATATAGCAAAGATCGCCGGGGTAGTGAATCCTGTATATTCCTGGATATACTGGAATGCCTGGTCCAGATCTCCCAAAAGTGGCTTTGCTGTCAGTACAGCCATACATAGAGCAGCCAAACCGGAAAGCCTCCCCACAAATACCAACTTGCTGTCTTCTACTTTCGGATTAATGAAAGGCTTATATATATCCATCGTAAATATAGTAGCAGTACTGTTCACCATCGAACCTAATGAGGATACAATGGCCGCTACCAAAGCTGCAGCAGCTGCTCCCCGGAATCCTGCTGGAACAAAATTCTGAAGCAACCAGGGATAAGCTTCATCGGATTTAGCCAAATCGGCATTTAATGCAAAAGCAATGATGCCCGGTATTACGACAATCATAGGCATTAGTACCTTCAGATACCCCGCGAAAATCAACCCCTTCTGTGCCTCTTTCAGGCTCTTTGCGGCCAGTGCTTTCTGCGTGACATATTGATTACAGCCCCAATAGGCAAAATGACCTATCCAGAGTCCTCCGATCAAAACGCTAAGCCCGGGGAGATCCATCCAGGCATCTTTCAGCCCCCCTTTGCCATCCGGTATCATCAGGCTCCCCTTCTCAATGATCATATGAAATTTCTCCGGAACTTTTTCAATTAGCATTGAAAGGCCACTAAAAAGATCGGCCCCCCCGGAAAAATGATGTAATGCAAGAATGGTAGTCAGGATTCCTCCACCAATTAAAAACACCACCTGGATAACATCGGTCCATGCCACAGCCTGTAATCCCCCATAGATAGAGTAAAGTGCCGCGAAAGCTGATAAAAGTAATATTCCGTATATGAGCTCTATTCCAAACACAGTCTGCAAAAAGAGTGCGCCCAGGTAGGCGACAGATGTCAGATAAACAAAAATGTATAGCAGGATCCAGAATACGGCCAGAACAGTTCTCACCCTGTTGTCAAACCTTTGTTCCAGAAACTGAGGCATGGTGTAAATATTCTTCTGTAGAAAAATGGGGAGAAAATATTTGGCAATCACGATCAATGCAACTGCTGCTGTCCATTCATAACTGGCCATAGCGAGGCCGATGGCATATCCGGATCCTGAAACACCGATAAATTGCTCCGCTGAAATATTGGCTGCAATCAATGAAGCACCAACCGCCCACCAGGGCAAAGATTTATCAGCCAGGAAATATTCTTTTGATGATTTTTTTATTCCCTTTTTAGTCCTGGAAACATAAAGTGCAACACCAGTTACAAGCAGGGCATATCCAAAAAAAATAATGAAATCAATGGCAACAAATTTCATAAGCCTGCCAAAAGTCTGTTTTCAATAAAATAAAATCTGTGAAAAATATAGTTTTGCTTTGTTAATTCATATAGCAATATCAGGATTCTCTATAAAAGCATATATGATCATATGACAGATCAGCATATGGATATCTTCCACATGACCGTAATGAAGGGAATCCACGATAATACATTCCCTGGCTATATCAGCCAATCTCCCCCGGTTACCACCGAGCAGGGCTATAGTATGCAGACCATTTTTATTGCCCCATTCAACAGCCTCAACAAGATTTGCAGAGTTCCCGCTTACGCTCATGGTGAATATAAGGTCATTCTTATTGGCGAAATTCTCAATTTGCCGTCTGAAAATATCCTTATAGTCATAATCATTACTTATAGCTGTAATCAGACTCATATTTTCATTAAGGGATAAACATTTGAATCTATCAGGCAATACATCGGAGGCGCTTTTAGCCATATCATTGACAAAATGCGAAGCGTTGGCAGCACTACCACCGTTCCCGAAGACGAAAATCTGTTTCTTGCCGGCATTTGCCTGAGCCAACCTGTTAATTAAACTTAATACCGAATCAAGTGGGATCCTTTCAACAGCCCGCTTGTAATTAGACATGTAGTCTTCTATCCAATTCATTAACATATCATCATAATTTTTATCCTGTAAAAATATCTTTTGCAAGCAATGAAGCCCCCAGGCATACTACATCTTCACCAAGACCTGCCGTCCGGATCTCAGGCGGATTCATTGCTTTCATTATATACCCAATAAGTCTTTCCTTGATCATATCGATATAGGTAAATCCAAGAAAGGATAATCCTCCTCCCAGGATGATGATTTCCGGGTTAAAAAGGTGTACTGCATGAGACATACCAAAAGCAAAATCATCCGCTGTGTCCTGTAAAAGCTGTATCGCCCCGCTATCCCTACCCCGGATTGCTTCGACCAGATATCTGGCTTCTCCGCCTTCCCTGGTGCCAATCAATCCGGCCAGAATACTTTCCGGATTTGCACGGATATAATGCCTTATTTTTCTATCAACGGCCCACCCGGAGCAACTGTCTTCAAGTATAGCGCCGGATTTATCAAGGCGGATGTGCCCGATCTCTACCTCTGTCGGCGTATTCCCATGGTATATCTCACCATCAATGACCAATCCTCCGCCAACTCCACTGCCCATGGTGATGTATAACACGCGTGAAAAAGCCTTACCTGCTCCAAGACAGGCCTCCGCCATTGCAGCTGTGTTTGCATCGTTATCAACTGATACCGGTACACCAGTCTCATCAGATATCCATTCAGCAAGAGGAAAATCACTCCAGCCACTAATATGATGGGAAGTCTTGACCACCCCTGTCTGATAGTCAATTGGCCCTCCAAAACCAACTCCAATAGCTTCAACAATGTATTTTTGACAGTAAGTATTTAATCTTTCTTTAAGGTTCTTTGTGATAAAGGTGGCTTCTTTTTCCTTGACAAAGAATTTATCGCGCTCAATAATAGTATGATCTTCATCGGTTATAAACACCTGAATCTTAGTTCCCCCGATTTCAATCCCCATAAAGATATGGCCCATTCCTTAAATAATATAATTTTAATATTGATCTGAATTGACGCTCAAGATATAAGAAATTTAATTTTTATCAAGGATATAAAGCCGAAAGCTTTCTGAATACCTGATTTAAAGTCCTTCCAAACATTTTGATTAAAGTATGCGCCCTGCGGTAACAAACTCCGATTGGAAGTCGAGCTGCTTGACTATTTTTATATTCCCAAATAATCCTATCTGAGATACATCCTATTAATTTCCCGAATGGTCAATATTGCTTTATATAAAGGCCAGTTTTTCGTAACTCCTGCCAAGGACTGCTTTGCTGTCGACTTCCAGGAAATTATCGAGAAGGGTAGCGTAAATACGTCTGAAATCTATAGAATAATTCAGGTCATCATTATCCAGATTCATTAGATCCGGTCCTTCATTTAAAAATCCTGATTTTTTTAATTTCCCGCCAAGGATCATCACATTATTTGCAGTACCATGATCAGTACCCATGCTGCCGTTTTCCTTTACCCGCCTGCCAAATTCCGAGAAGACCATAACAAGCGTAGAATCCAGCTGACCCCCTTTCCTCAGATCTTCAATAAAGGCAGCCAGTGACTGTGAGACTTTTCCCAAAAGGTTATTCTGCTGGATCACCTGATTTACATGTGTGTCAAATCCGGATATAGAAGCATAATATACTTTTGTTTCTGCCCCTGCATTTATAAGTTGAGCTATTCCACTGAGATTATTTGCCAGTTCATTTTCGGGATATGTTATCGATGATTTATACAGATCGGCCTTTTCTTTTAAATAAGCTACAGACCTCTTTGTATCATTCAGGGTTTTATACAAATAATCCAGCGTATCCCCCTGGTTATAGTGCACTGTACTTATATCATTCAGAAATGGATCCTTTATAAATCTGTTTAATCGGTTAATGTCTTCGATTGCCATTCCCTTCATTCTGTTCCCTTTGAGTGCAAGACTGAGCATCTCACTGGATTCAAGTCCGAAATATGGACCCGCCTGCGGAGAACAGCAGGCATCCAGCATACGGCCAAGCCAACCAGTTTTCAAATAAACATTAGAATCACTTGCCGATTGCCAGATATCCATAGAACGGAAATGTGACCGGTCCGGATTGGGATATCCCACATTATTAATAATTGCAAGTTCACCATTATCATATAGGGGTTGTAGAGCACTCAATCCGGCATTCATTCCCAATTCATCCGAAACCTGTATTACCTGGCCCGGGTCAATTCCAATACCTGGACGCATCTGATAATATATATCATTTCTATAGGGTATGAATGTATTTAATCCATCATTTCCTCCATTCAACTGAACGACCACAAGCTTTTTCCCCTGATAATCGCTGATCATGTTCTCTTCAGCCGCCGTTAAAAAACGGGGCATTAATATTGTACTTGATGCAATAACTGCACTTTTTTTCAGGAAGGTTCTTCTATTTGTCATGATCATTATCCTTTAACACATTTGGAATTCCGGCAGCTTGCTCACTCTTGCTGTGATGGAAAAGAGTCTTTCATCAACCGGACTGTATTTATCAACAATTAAAAGCCGTGACTTTTTTTGAGAAATTGATCCTTGTAACATGTATACGATCAATGTATTTTCGATTCTGTCAAATGGAACCGTATTGAACTGCTGGCTAAAGGAATCCCAATCAAATGTCGCCCGCAATTTTTTCAATCGGTTGGTCATAGGATTATCTTCATTAACATCTGATAGTAAAAACCTGTTCAGCCTGGCAGATGCCATAGCCACCTCTACCAGCCTCAACCGGAGAATTAGAGTTGAAGCATCTATCCACTCAGATCCTGAAGGCCATCCTGCAACATTCGGCGGCCTGAAAAGGATCTGACCCAGGAGTTTCTGTATCCCTACCAGAGCCTCAATGTTCTCAAAATCTATTTTAAACATATGCATGCTTGAGGCAATAAGTTCAACAGGGCTTTTAATTTTAATGCCTACATTCTCCTGGTAATAGAACCACTCAGAAGTAAAGATCTCTTTCAATAAACTGGTGATATCATAACCCGATTCATAGAATTTCTCGGCCAATGCTTCCAGCTTGTATTTGTCCACTTCTTCATTTACAAAAAAGGCATAGATCTTTTCTGTAATGAATTTAGCCGTCTGTTTCTGCTTCAATATGATATCAAGCACATCATCCCCTTCAAAATTACCCGTTTGTCCGAGGACGGTTTTTTCACCGTAATCATGGGTTAATGTCCTGAATACGAATTCCCCATCCAGGTTAAATCCCCAACCAGTGAAAGCCCTCGCTGCCTCTTTTACATCCTGTTCAGTATAATTTCCCCTTCCCAGGGTGAATAGTTCCATTACCTCTCTTGCAAAATTCTCATTCGGGGCATCTTTCGTGTTCTGCTGATTGTTAAGATATTGAAGCATGACCGCATCTTTGGAAACGGCCTTTAACAGGTCTCCAAAATTCCCCAGGGCATGCTCCCTGATCAGGTTATTCTGTTGCTGCACCAGGTAAGCATTATTTGATGTGGAGGCAAAATGACCATGCCAGAAAAAAGTCATTTTTTCCCGGATGTCACCCTCCAGCGCCGCCATATTCCGAAGCCAGGCCGCATTCAATTTCATCAGCACCTGGGTTGATCTTTCAACAAAAGCCCTTCTTAACTCAGGACTTCCCTGAACAGGGGGTCTGAAATCCTCCTTTTCAGCAAGATCTAAATATCTGGGCGGGTTGACTTTCTCAAATATATTATCCACAAGCTCTTCAGCACTTTTACCCTTACTGTTCTGTAAAGTTTCAAAGCTGATGCCGAATCCTGCCCTTAAAAAAAGATGTTGAATGCCGCGCTGAGTTATATGCATAGCTGTTTGCTTTATATATCTCTTTGACCGTAAATGTTGAACAAGGTTTAATATTACTGTAAAATTATAAAAAATATTAGTAAAATGCAAATTTTTATGCCTAATTGAACAATTTAGACTTTATAAATTAAAAGCATTGATGTTCAATAATTAGTGAATGAATTCCTCTCAGGAAGGCATGAATGTGCTTAATTTTAATCCTTCATGGCCAATTTCGGAGATTGGTGGCTATGAATTCAAAAATTTTATAATTCAGTAATTTATTTAGGTTTAGTTTTCTGCCAGATCGATCATAAATGCATAGATCATGGCTGTTTCTTTATGTTGTTTGAACCTCCCGGAGGCACCACCATGCCCTGACTCCATCTCTGTATACAGATAGATCTTGTTATCCCCGGTATTATAATCCCGCAATTTAGCTACCCATTTGGCAGGCTCCCAATACTGGACCTGGGAATCGTAGAAGCCAGTAGTTACCAGCATGTTTGGATATGCCGTTTCATACACATTATCATAAGGCGAATAGGATTTTATGTATTCATATTGCTCAAGGTCGGCTCCGGGATTGCCCCACTCATCAAATTCTCCGGTGGTCAACGGAATGGATTCATCCTCCATAGTTGTGATTACATCAACGAAAGGTACTGCCGCAACGACTCCCCTGAATAATTCCGGCCTCATATTAACAACAGCGCCCATCAGTAATCCGCCTGCACTTCCTCCCTGTGCAAACAACAGATCAGGATTGGTATACTGCCGGTCCACCAGGTAGTCTGCACAATCCACAAAATCGTTAAAGGTATTTTTCTTCTTGAACATCTTACCATCCTCATACCATTGCCTGCCATTGATCTGGCTTCCGCGAATATGGGCCGTTACAAATATGAATCCCCTGTCCAGCAAGCTCAGCCGCGATGCACTGAAGTATGGATCGATGGTTGACCCATAGGAGCCGTAACCGTATAATAATAGAGGATTCTGGCCATTTCTCTCCATGCCTTTACGATAAACCATTGTAATAGGTACTTCTACACCATCCCTGGCTTCGACATATAACCTTTTTGTTTCATAGTTTACCGGATCAAAATCTCCCACAACCTCCTGTTGTTTTAAAAGGGTTTTCTCCTTTGTCCTCATATTATAGTCATAGGTAGAATTCGGTGTGGTCATTGATTGATATCCATACCTGAGCACTTCAGTCTCAAATTCCGGATTTGTCGAGACATAGGCTACGTAGGCTTCTTCACCGAAATCAAGATAATGTTCATCTCCTGAATTCTGGTTTATGATGCGCAATTGACGTAGTCCACTCTTTCTTTCAGATACGACCAGGTAACTGGTAAACACTTCTACCCCGCTAAGCATCACCTCAGGCCGGTGGGGTATCACTTCTTTCCAATTCTCCTGATTCGTTCTACCCACCGGAGTTTCCATCAAACGGAAGTTCTGTGCTTCCCAATTGGTTACAATATAAAACTTATCTTCAAAGTGTTCTAAAGAATACTCATGATCAGGTTGTCTGGGGTTGAATATCCGGAACTCTCCTTCGGGATCATCCGCATTAAGAATGCGGTATTCGGAGGACAGGGTCTGGTACGATGCTATCATGATATACTGATCAGATTTTGAACGGTAAACATAAGTACTGAATGTTTCATCTGCTTCATGGTAAATCTCCACATCTTCTGATTCATCGGTGCCTAACCTATGCCGGAATATTTTATAGTACCTCAGCGTGCCCGGTTCTTTTTGTACATAAAAGAAGGTTCTGCTATCGTTTGCCCACGCTGCGCCTGCACCCGTGTTGTTTATAAGCTCCGGTATCATCTCTCCGGTCGTCAGGTCTTTGATGTATATCGTATACATGCGCCTGCTCACCGTATCCAGGCCATAGGTCAGGTACCGGTTATCAGGGCTCACACTCAATCCTCCAACACTCACAAATTCATGTTTATCCCCATAATCATTTACATTCAACATGACCTGCTCGTCAGCATTCATATCTCCTTCTTTTCTGCAGTATATCGGATATTCCTTTCCTTCCTCATACCGGGTATAATACCAGTATCCTTTCTTGAAATAAGGAACAGATTCATCTGTCTGTTTGATCCGCCCGACAATTTCATTGTATAGTGTCTCCTGCAATCCTTCAGTATGCGCCATAGAAGCGTTTAAATATTCGTTCTCGGATTCCAGGTAGGTTATTACCTTCTGTGTTTGCTCATCCGGTTCTGAAGCGTTTTTCTGTTCATCGCTCAACTTCATCCAGTAATAATTGTCCAGGCGAACGTCGCCATGACTGACCAGCTCTTTCGGGATTTTTTCAGCGTCCGGTGGTTGCATTTTCATATCAGTTGTTGTTTCCGTTGTATTGCATCCTGCAATAATAATCAGAGCAATAATTAACCTAAAGTTTTTCATAATCTATATGCTATTTGACAAAATCTATTTTATTATATGTACAGCCATATCATCAGTAAATACAGGTGTCCTGAACCTGGTTTCTCCTTTTGTTATCGTGATCATTCTGGAGCCTGCCGATCCGAATTTTGGATCATAAAAAGAAGCTTCATAACGTCCGTCCGGAAAAGGCAGGTTTTGCAGGAAGACATGTGCTCCATTATTTACGAATTCCATGTTTTCAAGACCTGTTGGTGAAGATATATAAGCTAGTATTTCCTTGTCTGAAGATAAGACAAGGTTCACTCCTACGGTAGATATCCAGAAATATCCCTTATACTCCAGGGCGCCATAGTCCAGAATTCCGTTAAAAAAATCCCGGAGCAATAACGCATCATTTTCAAACTCATTCCAGCCGTTGGGATCATAATTGTTCGCTGGTTCAGAGATCTCCTGCACCTTGGATAAGGTAATTTGAGGCTTAGCGTAAATATCCACCTGCTGGCATTTAGCCATCATCATTTTCCAGCAGTACTTCCTCAAGTGGTTCCTGAATTCCGGATAACGGTATGTCCAGGTCTGCCCACTGTCATCCCTTGATTCCTGAGCGACGACTGGCTTTTTGTATTTCTGAACCCAGGCTCTGATATTGCCTGTATGATGGTGGTTGCCATCGATCAATACATCAAAATAAGGACGTGAGAAAACCCAATCCATTTCGGAACCAGGATCCGGATACCCCCCGCCCTGGTTGAAAGGAAATCCTCTCAGGTGACCAGTATCCGTCGAGAGGATTATTGGTCGTTCCGGATTTAGCTCATTCCATTTATTCCTGACAGCCATCGCGATAGTTTCAAGCCAGGTACTCGTCATCTCCCAATTATCATAAGTCATGCCCAATTCATGCACCAGCTCGTAATATATATTATCCAGGTCATATGTTTCCTCAATGATCTTTTCATAATAGGCGATCTGAATATCCAATAATTCCTGGTTGCCATCAGAGGCTGAATAATAGAATTTGAACCGGTTATCTTCATTTTCCGTGGTTTTTAACGCATCCGTACATGAGTTTATGTTGTTCTCAGGATTGAAGAAATGCCCTTCCCAATTGATCTTTGCCACATCCTCGTTATAATTGAAGAACTGCCATCCATTGATCATCAGAAGATCAAGAATTATACCTTTTGATTGCAGATATTCACATTGCTCCCTAAATCTTTCCCAGTATCTTTCATCAAATTTCGTTAAATCGAACTTCCGGCTTCCTGTTGCGGTCTCCACAAAAGGAAACAATACATTCTCCACACTACCTCCATTTTCTTCCGCAAAATATTCAACATATGTCCAGCTGCCAGGCAGATAGGCCCTGCAGTGGTTCATCCCATGCGCTTTCTGCCAGTCAGCCCATTTTTTATAATCATAGGCATCATCAGCGGCATAAAAAATATAATCTGACATTGTTCCAAAAGAGAGAAGTGGTTTGCCGTGGTATGAAAAATATACTTGTTCAGTTCCGGCGTTCACCAACTGTAAAGGCTGGCCATTGAGGACAGTAATACACGAAAACAGTAAAAGAATTAATAAATGAAATATTCCGTTTCTCATAAGAATTTTAATTTAGCAGAATTAAAAAATGTTATTTGATCAAATGTGCAAAAATTCCATCTTCAAATGCAGGCACACTGATATTGGCAGGAAATGACTCGATCGTTTCTTCTTTTATGACCATCCCGGATCTGATATCGATCCATTCAAGCTTGTAAGGTGGATTCGAAAGCCCCGGATTCATGGTCATGTTGGTGATAATTGGCTCGAATTTATCCTCAGGATCGTCGTTCAACAAATAGATCATCATCTGTTGATTATCCCCACAGGCATAAGCCTCCACCTGTTTATCTGTACAGGAAACACGGTACATCATACTTTTACTGTCAAATTCAGACCAATTAATGGTTTGACAGAAGTCACTGTAGGTTTTAAAGTACTTCAGCTCCTGCATCGTATGATCAGGCCAGCGGCCTTCTGCGGTTGGGCATATCCAGGCATGGAGATTCCCGGCGGATCCTACCGCTAAAGGGCCCCATAAGGTATGAAGGAAGAACCGCTCTATTTCTTCTTCGGAGGCCTCACCATTATGCATCCGGCCTTCCCCGCAATATACCGGATCACCAAATGGTAGAGCTTCCAGCACACGTTTAAATAATGCTTCAGCCATAAGTTCCGGATCATTACCCCCGGGATTATATTCATAAACCCGTACAGAACCACAATCCATCTCGCCTTTGGGATTTCTTCCGGTGTTATACTGAAAGCCTATGATATGATTTTCAGGATCCAGCG
This sequence comes from Cyclobacteriaceae bacterium, assembly GCA_024644875.1. Lineage (GTDB taxonomy): Bacteria > Bacteroidota > Bacteroidia > Cytophagales > Cyclobacteriaceae > JAGTVG01. The sequence goes on along the minus strand of JAHEGY010000022.1, from coordinate 6,634 downwards.
CCCGGACATGATTATACATTTCGGCCTTCCACTCAGTAGTTTTCTTGCTGTCGTTGACCAGGTCCCACATCATCAGGCTTTTATGGTGATTCCAGCGTTTTACAAACACCTCGTATCTGTTAAGAACGGCGTTCCAGGATGGCTCATGGTCAATCCCTTTAAGATCTTCCGGATCATCTGTCGTACCCAGACTATCAATTGCTTTATTGTATCCCATCCTTTTATTATTCCACCCATAACCCACATCAAAACGCAAAGTATTGTCATTCCACAGGCAAAGTGATACATATAATCCATATTCCTGGCACTTATCAAGGATGTAATCGATCTTTCGCATTCTGACTTCATCGAATGACCCAACGGGAAACTCAGGATCACTACCTCCGCCTAACCATACCCTGATATAGTTGATACCATGGGCAGACCATAGGTTTAGAAGACTGTCGATGGCCTCATCTGAATCCTCGTAAAATATAAATTTATTAAAGCCTACAGGTATGTATGGTGTTCCGTCATCAAATACAAAGTATCTGCCATTGTTATCTACCCTGAGAAATCCGCGATCCTTTTTTTCAACCTCACCAGGTTGACAGCTGAATGTGGTAATGAGAACGGCAAAAAAAAGTAGTCTAAAAAGTATGTTTTTCATGCTCATATATTTAACCATCACAAGTTAAAGAATGAAATGAATCCAACCAATCAATAAAAAACTTTTATGCATCCATCACCCCTATATTTATTATCCCTTGAATATGGCTCTCCCAATGCTTATATTGTGCTGAGCATATTATTAATTATTTTCTTTAATTCATATAAAAGATTTAAAACACTCAGATTTATTCTATCAAGCAAATGGGAACATTAAATCGACGTCAATTTATCGGAACTATAGGAGGGGCTGGAGCTTTCTCCATACTTTCCGGAAAGGCCAGCAAGGCCGATGAACCAAAGATCAAGGTTGGAATTATGGGATTGGGTGGAAGAGGCCGGTTTCTGACTGAAAGGTTCGTACAAAGGCCTGATATCGAAATCACGTACTTATGTGATGTTAATAACAGACGCTATGCCTACGGCCGGGAGATTGTAGCTGAATACCAGGACAGTCAGCCTAAACTCACTCAGGATTTCAGGGATATGCTCAATGATCCGGATGTTGATGTGATCGTGAATGCCACACCCGTACACTGGCACGCCCTGAGCACAATAATGGCTTGCCAGTCCGGAAAAGATGTATATGTCGAAAAACCACTGAGCGTTAATCCATGGGAAGGCCTGAAAATGGTGGAAGCGGCCAGGAAATACAAGCGGGTGGTCCAGGTGGGTTGCCAGACACGCAGTGCCCCTTATGTGCAAAAGGCCATGGAATATGTTCAGAACGGACATCTTGGTGCTGTTCATATAGCCAGTGTATACCAGGTGGTAGACTGGAAAAACAATGTGCACAACGCTGAAGAGGAACCTGTCCCTGAAGGATTGGATTATGACCTGTGGTGCGGACCGGCGCCAAAATTACCGTACAGGCCCGGGTATTGGTTCAGGGATAAATGGGATTTTAACGTCGGCTCCATTGGTGGAGATATTTTTCACCAGGTAGACCTGGCCAGATATATCCTGGATGTATCCTTTCCACAATCAGCTTTTAGCTCCGGTGGGGTATATCATTTTAATGATGGAAGGGAAATTCCGGATACCATCAGCACCCATTTTGAATATGATAAACTGATTTATAAGATCGAAGCCGCCATATGGGCAGCCAATTTCAAAAAAATACCTACAAGCGTCAGAGATTCCGATCAATTTCCGGATTGGGAATTCACAAGTACAAAAATAGAATTATATGGCACTAAAGGGTTTCTCAGGTTAGGAAGACAGGGCGGGGGCTGGCAGGCTTTTAACGAAAAGGGGGAAATAGTGGCCGAGGAATATGGCCGGCAGGCTGATAATATTCATATTGCTAATTTCATAGATTGTGTTCGATCCAGAAATTTACCAAATGCTGATATTGAGGAGGGTCGGCGTACTGACCTGCTGTTGCACTTATCGAACATCTCCGCACGCGTAGGGAATAAAAAGCTTCTCTATAGCCCAGATTCTAATAATTTTAAAAATTTAGAGGAAGCCAATAATTTTCTAAGGCGAAAAGATCGGGCTCCATGGCTAATTCCGGATAAAGTATAAAGATCAAGGACCTGATGAACATGGAATTTGTTAAGAGATGGATACTTAGTGGGATTTTCTTATTCTACACATCACTAGCTTTTTCTCAGTGGCTGGATATAAATAGTATTTCAATTCAATCCGTAATGACTGAAGAGGGAGGACCTGTAATTGAGATAACCTATACCCTGAATGATCAGAATATTACACAAGGTAATCCAGCTTATGTATTTATCCGCTTTTCCCGGGATAACGGACAAACCTGGAGTTTAATTGATCATGCATTTTTATCTGAGGAAGGCATAGGAGTAATACAAAGCGGGGGCATAAAGAAAATACTCTTCTGGGGAACTGGGGAAATGGCTGTAAAAAATCCCTTATTTAGAATCAGGGGAATAAGAATGGCAAAAATTCCTGGTGGAGAGTTTATAATGAAAAGTTTCCCCGCAGGAGGAAAGGATCCTTCAGTATCCGAAAGACCTTCAAATATCCTTCCCGGATTTTTCATGGCCATCAATGAGACCACCATTTCCATGTATGTGGATTTTCTGAACGAAATGGGTAAAGATGGATCAGGCTGGAATGATAGAATGGTCAACGAAAAACGATGCGGCATCCTGCAGTCGGGGGATGAAGGTAACTTTCAATATACTATCATTCCTGGCAGGGAAAATTATCCGATCACGTATGTATCCTGGTATGATGCCCGGAACTTTCTTAACTGGTGTGGTTTGAACCTGCCTTCTGAAACTATGTTTGAAAAGGCTTTTGTAGGTGGGATTTATCTTGATGGGGATGAAAAGAAGTCCCTTTCAAATACAAATCCTGAAAGGAAATACCCCTGGGGAGATGAGGTGCCCTATCAGGCAGGGATTTACCGTTGTAATTATGCCGGGGAGGAAGATGGATATCCTAACCTGGCTCCTGTAGGTACTTTCCGTAAATTTTCAAGTCCTTATGGTATTAATGATCTGGCCGGGAATGTAGCTGAATGGACACTGGACTGGTACTCCACGACCTATCATATTGGCCTGGACGGTTTCAGAATGATACGCGGAGGTTCATGGCTGGCCGAACCTTTTGCCTGTGATGCTGTCTCGGGGGCAACTCAATTCCCTATCAAAGAAAGTAGCATCATGGGATTCAGGGGAATTCTTTTGAAATAATTCGCGAAGGTCTTCAGGTGGGTTTAAGTACATTGATTTCAAGGATCAACAACATTTTAAATTTCCACATTCGCGTTTTTCGACTTCAGTAAATTGTTGATCTGCTGCTCTATCAATTTCCCCTCCTTCATACTTATTACACCGAAACCTACCTCGAGCAGTGTAATCCCGCTGTTGTCTTTTACATACTGGATGGATGGTGGGACAGAAATTGAGGTCCAGGGATTAAGTATAATCAGTTTCCTAATTTCGCCGTCAATGGACTGATCGGCCTTTTTGATCTTGTACTTAAATGTATAGTTAATAATGTTATTCTGGTTTTCCTGTTCAATTGGCTGAATCTTCCTGAGACGGAACCGGAAAATATTTTTAAAATTGCTTATGGTTCTGTTCCAGTTCATGATAATATCCCTTTTTCTTTTAGGGTGATTGAAATAAAAGGCTGTATGTATGGATCAAGATGATGAATACCTGAGGCCTTTTCAATAACTATCCCTGCCCTGTGCATTGCCAATAATAATTCATGAACCTTTGAATCAGTCCATCCTGAGATCCTGACCAGTTTTTCCATTGTTAACCGTTTATGTAATACAAATTGAACCAATACCATGGTCCAATCCTGGTTTAAATCCCTTAGTATAGAAAGAGAAGGATTCTTTGGTTTGGATATGTAAAGCTCCCGGGATGATACTTTATGGATATGTGAAAGCCAGCCATTTAGAGCTGTCCCCGGATTCCCCAAACTGTAATTGAAATAGGCATTAAATAATTGGGCCATTTGCAATTCATTTAAAGGCATTTTACTGGTTTCAATGTTTAGATTCAATCCACTTGATTTGTGGCGTTTCATAATGAGATCTTTCAGCTCCTCTGCGTTAAAAGGCGTAAAATTGATGATGTCTATAAAATGACTGCTGAATGTCGTCAAGCGATTGATTATTTTATAAGTATGAGGATTTAAGTTTACAATGAAAAGAATTTTCTGTCCATATTCATCTATTATCCGTTCTAAAAGATGAATTATTTTAAGGCCTTCGCTTGATCGCTCCCAAAACAGTTCTAGGTCGTTAATAATCAATACCGTACCCGTATCAAGGCGATTCATTACCTGATCGATGTCACCCTCTATCTGTGTAGCTTTCTTTAATGCATGGGTAAAGTCATCTACAAAAATTGTACCCTGAATTGGAGAAAAAATTGAAAATATCTTGTGAGATTTGAGATATTTCTGTGACTCATATCTACAAAAAGATGTTTTCCCTGAATTACGTTCACCCAGGATTAGAATACCCCCTGAAAAACCTTCCTGATATCTTTCAACAGCCTTTGCGAATATTCCTTCCTCTTCCGGACGACTAATCCAGAAGTCTTTACCGATACTGGACTTGCCATTAAAAAGAGTAACATAAAAAGGCGGTAGCCCATTTATTACATCATCAGAGGGGCATAATTTCTCTTTTAAATCCAGTATGCGACTAATAGAAGAATGCAGATCTTTGGATTTCTGAAGACTTTTTGCCAAAAGTATTCCTTCACTTCTACTATAAAATAGTTTTGTGACGATGTTTTTGAATGTATTACCAACAATATGTGAAACTCTGTTTACTCCACTCAATACTTTCTTACCCTGATAATTTCTCAGTCCGAATATATACTCATTGGCACTTTCTTCAATTTTGGTTGTAGATAAAGGTTCGAAGATCTCATTAAACTGATTATTAGTAAAATCTATAAATTGTAATACTTCCCCATCTACATTCTCACTTTCATTTTCAATTTTTGATATAACATCCTTCCAAATTTCAATTTCCACCTTGTTTACCTCTGAGTTGGATAAATTTTCCAGGTGAAATTGTGCAAGAACCAGTAGATCTTTTATATTGTAAATTGACTTTTTCAATGAAGTTATCAATTCCTTGAATTTCTCCTCTACCGGTAACTCATATTTTGATCTGAGATAATACTCCACCATTCTTGCCACAGGTATTGAAAGTCTTTCTTCATCCTGTTTTAAGTCATTTTTGGAGGAGTATATTTCAAGAGTTTCCGGCATCCCCTCGGTTAGTGTCACCATTCGTTCAAGGGTTTCGTCAAATCCCTCCATTAAGTCAACTTCGAAATCTTCCTCAATTTTTACTTTATTTAAACCAGAAGAAGGATCACTCAATTTTTGGAGATCTTTCACTGTTATAAGGATCTTTTGAAATTTTTGATGGATCAAATGCGATAATTTTTCAACAAATTCTTCATGGAACATCTCAAGTCTGTTTTTTGCCGCATTAACAGATAATTCCATAAGAATCATGTTCAGCAATGTTTTGATTTTTAAGATATGCCCAAAAGGAAATTCTATGATCTCCGTTACAGTTTTTTTGTAATATTTAGCTGATCGTGTCTTATTTCGTATAATGGAATTAATGTTTAATTTGCTCAGATCATTGTTCATTAATTGAAGATTTTTTCGAAATTCAAGTTGTAATCTCGCAGAATAAAATTTCAACAAGTTGATCTGATCCAATTTTTCATCATTGATCTCATGCTCCAATTCATTAAGTTTCTTCTCGTGGTTCCACTCGGAGGCATCAAGATTCAGTTTATGTTCTATCTCATCTAGATGACTGGTGATCGCTTTTATCACCTTTCTTAAAAAATAATAAAAGGCAATGTCTTCTTCCTGAAACCGTTTGAAGAAGTGCTTAAGAAAAACCTGTCGGTTATTTAACTGGTAATATTGGGCTACTTCTCTGAAATTTACATGATGTGTAATAGGAGACCCTGTCACATGACGTGAAATCTTTTTGGAGGCCTTGAATAAACGCAAAGAAAACTTGTCGCTTTTGTTTATCTTGAGATCTTCCTTCTCATATTTGATTTTAAGTTTACGGGGATACTTATAATAATCTTCCTTGAGCCTCTGCTGATACCAGGAAATACCCTCACTGATCTTATCCATCTGTTCAGGAATGACCTCTGCGTTTAATTCTTTTTCAAAAAGGGAATTTATCTGAAATAAAACATCATTTTTTATCTTATCCATTGTCTTTCTTCGCCGGTATAGATCAGGAAGTTCTTTCATCCTGTTTAGTTCCTTTAGGATGAAACTGATACGTTTCTGCAATTCATTTAATACATACAAATGATCCTTAATGATCGGCTGTAAAGTTTTTTTATGAAACAACTCAAGGACTTTTTGACCGTTCAAATCAATTTTTAGAATATCGGATGCCACTTCCGAATATTTTGACAGATCCAGTGGCACCTTGCTAATATCCATTTGATCATCATATTCCCGGAGAGATGTTATCCCTTTG
>JAHEGY010000106.1 GCA_024644875.1 Cyclobacteriaceae bacterium | reverse complement strand
TATTTCTTATAGTTTGTTTAGCCCTGACCAAAATGTGTTATTCTTTTATATATAATTCCTTAGATTATATACAAAGGTCCGCCGTAGTCTCATCCATTCAAAGAACTTTTTAGTAGCCAAATTTGCTACCATTTGTAGACCCTCTTCCGAGCCCATCACACCCCTTCATCCCTGAAAAAGCGAATGCAAAATTAGAAAACCTTTTCCCACTATCCAACATATCTGTGGAAAATATTTTTTAAAGACTGGTTTCCATGACAGGCCTGGCTGTGAATGCATGACAAAAATACACCCTCCTGTCTAGTATACCAAAACTTTAATCACCTACATTTGTTAAAATAAATTTATTCACTGATTGGAAATTCATGGTAAAATGCAGGAATACTTGCTAATTTTAATAATCTGAATATTAAAAATTTGAATAGAAAAAGGGAGCAAACATTATTATCCGTCACTAGAAAAACTTTCAGACTGCTTGTTAAGGGAATTTTCTATTTGCTGGCACTTCTGGTGGTACTGGTTTTGGTGCTGTATATTCCCCCTGTACAAAACCTTATTGCCAATAAAGCCGAACAGTTGCTGGCCAAAAAGCTTCAAACAGAAGTTCACATTGGTGCCATTAACCTGAATCTCCTCGGAAACCTGGTAGTCAAAGACGTATACATTAAAGATCCCCATGATGAGAAAGTATTTGAAGTGGAAGTTATCAATACAGAAATTGATGTTATCCCGCTTATCCAGAAAAAGATTCATCTTGATCATATAAACGTATCAGGGCTACAATCATCCCTGATAATCGATCCGGGACGGAACATTTCCAATATTGATTTTATTATCTCTGCTTTTTCCAGTGAACCAACTGAAAATAAGTCAGGTTCAGGAGAATGGGATTTCTTCGTGGCTGAGATTGGTCTTGAACGATCCTTCTTTTCACTGAACATGCCAGGCAGAATGGAATTTTCAATTGACCTGGGCAGTATTTCCCTGAACAGTAAAGCCACAGATCTTGATAACCTGGATTTTGATGTCCGTAGTATAACTATAGGGGACACAGATGTAATACTGAAAATGTGGGGTGATACCCTTTCAAACAACCAGAAGGTGCCAACCACCCAGACGAAAAGCAACCAGAACGGCAATGTGAGTGCAAAGGTAAACCGCATGGAAATTTCTAATTCAAGTTTCGTGCTGGAATTGGAAGAGGCATTGCACCTGGTTGCAAGTATTGGTGCCTTCGAAGGGAAGACCATCGATTTCAACCTTTTGGATCAACTGTTCAGGGCAGAGGGGCTGGAGCTTCAGGATTCACGAACCCGGATTGACTATCCGGGTATGGCTCAGGATGACACCCGCAATCAGGAAGCTTCTGATACCATCCCGGCAAATAATTCTGCTCCGAAAGATATTTTTATCAATAACTTCAACTGGAATATAGAATCAAATCGTACCCGGCTTGTGGACTGCGAATTTGACCTTTTTCAAACGTCAAAAGATGATCAGGAGGCAAAGGTATTTCCAGACAATATCCTGCTTAAGAAAATTAACATCTCCTTAGATAATATGGTCCTTGCCAGACAGAAAATGGCCGTAAAGATCAAAAAATTCGAATTCTTTATGGATGAAGGAATTGGTTTGAAAGGAATAAACGGCGCCCTGGATTATCAGAATAACCAGGTTGTATTTAAGGATCTTGCAATCGAAACCCTGAGCTCACAACTAAATATTGATGCTGTACTTTCACTTGATACGGCCAGAAAATTAGGTGATTATCCCGCTCCGGCTGAATTTAACATCGTAGACCTGCAATTGGAGCTTGACAGAAAGGACCTGGATTTATTCCTTGATGATAACATATTGAAAGAAGCAGAGATTCAGCACCTCAGTTTGAAAGGTAAAATGGAAGGGTCACTTGATGATTTTCAGATCGGGGAATTTCAATTAGCCCTGGATGAGGACATTATCCTTGATTTGAGCGGTGGCATTAGAAATCCATTGATGCCTGATAAACGCTGCTTTGGAGATTTGAAGGCCTCATTGGACCTCAACACAAATTTGGTATATGACGTTATTGATTCACTTAACCGCGATGACCTGAATTTGCCGGAAAAAATACAAGTTTCCGCTGAAGTGAATGGCTGCCCCAATGATCTTAATGGTGAGATACATTTAAAAACAAACCAGGAGGAAAACATTCAGATCATGGCCAGATATAGGGATCTGGGCATAACGGAAGCTGACACATTGTCCCTGGTGTTGATAGTCGATGGACTTGATCTGGGAAATCTTTTACAAAACGATAAGGCCGGTAAAATATATTTTAATTCGGAAACCCGGATGTCAGGAGTTGAAAAGAAGCTTAATCATTTGGAAATGATCGGTAGGATTGATAGTCTGGAGCTCAATCAATATCTTGCGAGCGGCATACTACTCACAGCCTCCTATGTGCGGGATAGTATCAGAATGAATATTGAATCGGCCGACAGTATTCTCAATTTTGCATTTGAAACCAGGGGCCTCTATATAGATTCAATTGCGACCTTAACCTCCAAACTAAGCCTCAATGAATTGGACCTTCGCCAACTTGGTATTTCAGAAGAGCCCGTTAAAATACAGGGGAAGCTGAGTTCAGAAAAAAAACTAGGCAAGGATACCGTTGAAGTTGCTATCGAGGTTTCGGAATTATCCATCGTTACGGACAACACTTACGAGTTCGACAGTATCCGGGCAATGCTTCATAAATATCCGGATACCATTTCCTTTGCTATAAAATCCAACTTCATTTCAGGAAGGATAAATTCCACTATAGCACCGGATCAATTAAAAGATCATCTGATTGACTTTTATAGACATCATTTTGTAGTGAAGGATACACTTCGCTTTTCTGACCAGGAAGGATCACTGAGTTTTAATTTCACATCTGATCAATCCTGGGAAAGTCTTGCCTTGATGATCCCTGGACTCGATGATCTCCGGTTTTCAAAAATTGAGGGAAAGATAAACGAATTACAGAACACTTCCTTTGTAACGGTTTCCATCCCAAAAATAACATACAGGGATGTATGCTTTGATTCATTGTATTTTAATATAACCAGCAACCCAATGGAGCTGGGATATAATTTACAAATACCCAAAATAAGTTATGATAATTACACTGTTAATAATTTTAATGTTCTGGGAAAGACAGACAAGGGAATTGTTAATAATGTCCTTTTCCTTCAGGATTCGATTGGTGATACCCTGATACGGGTCGGCTTTCTTTTTCAAAATGTAGAAAAAAATGAAATGGAATTTCGCATCAATCAGGACAGCTTAATTCTTAATTCAAAATTATGGTCAGTTAACGAAGATAATACTGTATCCCTGGGAAGAGAAGGTAAGGTCTATGGAAACATACAGATTGATGATGGCCAGGAGTCGTTACACTTGTTCGCCAGTGACACTTTGTTTCAGGTAAATATCACAGATTTTCAACTTAGCAATCTATCTTCTCTGCTTGAAAATCTTGACCCGGATGTAAGTATTTCAGGCGAACTGAATATATCCTCTGATGTACGATTCCGGGATGAAGGACTACTGGTAAATTCTAATATCCTTCTGCGTGATTTTATCTTTCAGGATACACATTTCGGGAATATAACGATGGAATTTTTCAATAACCGGGAAAATAGCATAAATGGAAATGTTTTGTTGGAGAATGGCAAAAACACCCTGCGATTGGAAGGAAATTATGCCATGAATCAGTCATCCAATCCTTTAAAAGCCGAATTAAATATAAATTTCGATGAAACCGAAGACTTTAAGTCCTTTGGAAAAGCATTTATACGGAATCCCAAAGGTAGAATACAGGGGAATGTATTCCTCACCGGAGACACGGACCATGTGAATGCCAATGGAAAAATTGATTTTAATTCTTTTGATTTCTTATTGGTTCCCGTTAATAATACCTATTCAATAGCTGACGAGTCAATATCATTAAATGAAAATACCCTCATATTCAATAATTTCATACTTCAGGATTCCATTCAAAATAATTTTAGTATCAATGGTTCTATCAAAACTGAAAAGATCAATGTTTTCTCTATGGATCTTTCTCTGAAGGCCGATCGCTTTTCCGTGTATAATGGAAGTGTAGAAAACAATCCCAACTTTTATGGTTCTTTAATTGTGTCGATGGATGCAATTCTCAAAGGGACAACTGCTAATCCAAACATTTGGTTGGACCTTACCATTGACAAAGGTACAGATCTGGTTTATGCACTTCCACCCAAGAATTTTGATCTTGTAGACAGTGAAGGTATTGTCGAATTTGTCAATTTTTCTGCACCCGATACCACACAAGAAATAGGTCTTGAACAGTACGTTGGCGATACGATCTTTTCCAAATTGAACTGGATCGACCTCAATGCGGTAGTTAGGATTGACCGATCATCTCAATTCATGATCGATATTGACCCGATCTCCGGGGATTACATTCAATTTGGAGGCTCTGGGAACCTGAACCTTCTGGTACAGAAAAATCAGAATCCCAGGATCACTGGCACCTACGAATTTGACAGGGGGATATATGAGGTGTCGTTTTATGGACTTGTCAAGAAAACTTTCGAGTTTGAACCAGGAAGCATCATCACCTGGTCAGGTGATCCGTACGCTGCCCAACTCAGACTCAAGGCCACGAATACCATCCGAACTGCTTCTGCTGGACTAGTGTCAAGAGAAATATATGGACTTCCTGATGAGGAAAAGAGTAAGTACAGGAGATCATTGCCCTACACAGTTGAAATAAATATTGCCGGCCAGGTTGAAAAACCTGAAATAAAATTCAGGATTGACCTTCCCCAGGAAGAAAGGAACGGTTTCCCCCTGGTTGATTCCAAATTAAACCAGCTGGCAGAACCGGAACATGAATCAGAACTGACCAGACAGGTGTTTGGGCTGCTAACCATTGGGAGTTTTATCCCTGAGACAACCGGACCAGGAGGTGGCGGTGACTATGGAAGTGCCCTGGCCTCAACCGCTGCAATTAACAGCCTCAATTCCCTCTTAACAAATGAGTTGAACAAACTGTCAGGAAAATACATCACCTTTGCTGATCTGGATATCGGGATGCAGAGTTTTTCAGAAATGGGTGGGGGTACGCAGTCCAGCAGGACAAGCATGGATGTTAAACTTTCAAAAAAGCTATTTGATGACAGGATAACCATCGAAGCACAAAGCTCCTTCGACTTGTATAACGATGCGAATAAGTACAATCATTCCTCAGAACAATCCACAGTTCACAGTGATTTTGCCATAATCTATGACCTTACGGAGAATGGAGATTATAAGTTGAAGGCCTTTGAAAGGTCGGCCTATGATATCATATATAAGGATACACGAATGGGGGGGGTGGCCGTGATTTTCATAAAAGAATTTGACAAGTACAAAAAAGAAAGAAAATCAAAAAAATGAAAAGGAATTAAGCGGTATCATTCATGCTGTACAATGCTAAGAGCCAGATCAAATAGAGATTATACCTTTAAAATGGGCAGATCAGTTACCGGGAAATCCCTTGTTGAGAATAGAAACACCTCTGATCTCAAGCCTGGACCCTTACGGTTCCTATATGGTAGTAGTTCCTGGATCCTGATGATTTTTTCAATGGTGATGTTTGTTGGCTGTACCGGGATGAAGAACATAACGGAAGAAGCCCCCCTATACACAGGATACGAATTGAACATTTCCTCAGAGCGTAAATTATCCAGCGACCTTAAATTTGAACTGAAAGAGGTGAACAAACCAAAACCAAATGGGAAATTTCTGTGGATGCGTCCGTCTATTGTCATACATGATATGGTGCGTGAACCAAAAAAAGAAAAGGGATTCCGGCATTGGTTAAAGTATAAGGTAGGGAAACCTCCGGTGTTGGCCGACCAGGTATTGCCGGAACAAATTGTTTCCTTGATGAAAAACCGTTTTTTAAACCGGGGATATTTTAACGTGTTGATAACCTTCAAAACCGATACCCTCCCGAAAAAATTCTCTTTGAATTATGATATTGAGTCTGGAAGGCAGTTCCTGATTGATTCTGTGGAATACAAAGGCGACGGATCAGGTTTGAGTGCTCAGATAGCATCAGCAGAAGTTTCATCGACCGTAAAAACGGGAAAGCCCTATAACCTGGATATCCTGATAGCAGAACGGGAAAGAATAGAACTGCTGGCAAAGGATTCAGGGTATTATTATTTTGATAAAGATTTTCTCATATACAGGGCAGATACGACAATAAGAAAACAATATGTCCGGTTGCAACTTGGCCTGAAGCCAAATATTCCCAATCTGGTCCGTAAGCAAGTATACCTGAATAAGGTATACATGCTTGATGATTATATTGCAGAAGACTATGCTCCGGACACTACCTTTTATCAAGGATATTATTATGTCTCAGACAGGCATATTTTCCGGCCTGAAATCGTAATGGAAAGGGTGCACATCAAACCCCATGAAAGGTATTCAAGAAAAAACCTTTATAAGACAATCAGCCAATTATCCGACCTTGGTATATATCGTTTTGTGAATACTGATTTCAGGGAGGATTCGACCTCAAATGTTTTAAACGCCTTTATCTATGCCACACCCATGAAGAAAAGTGCTTTGACTGCTGAGTTGAATACTACCATAAAAACTACGAACTATTTAGGACCAGGGGCTATCGTCAGTTGGAAGCACAGAAATGTTTTCGGTGGTGCTGAAGAGTTATCCCTCAATATTCTTGGAACTTTTGAAGTGCAGATCGGGGCAGATTCTATTAATACGGCCTATGAAGCGGGCTTTGAAGTAGGATTATCTATACCCAGGCCTATTGGTTTGCAGAAATTGGCAAGGAATAAAGAAACAATACCAAGGACAAAGATCTCAGGTGGTTATAACCTCTACAGGAGGGTGGAATTGTATTCAATGAATTCATTTTTCACTGTTTTTGGATATGAATGGCTCAAAAGCAAGAAAATATCACATAATTTTTATCCCTTTGATATCACATTTTCACGGGTTCGTGACGCCACCGATGCATTCAGGGAATACCTGGAAAATAATCCAACTGTCGCTGTAAGTTTTGAAAACCAGTTTATACTTGGTGGAAATTATGCTTTTACTTACAACGATCTTCAGAATCCGGATAAAAAAGGGACTATCTACTTCAGGGGCATTATTGATTTATCAGGGAATCTTGCATACGCTTTGTTCAAAGCTTTTTCAGGCAGGAGTTCTACACCTGATGATCCCTATACCATATTTGGTGTTCCTTTTTCTCAATATCTTATGTTTAATCCTGAATTCAGGTACTATAGAAAGATCGGAGGAAAAAATGTAATAGCCACGAGGGCATTGATTGGTGTTGGAATACCGGTTGGCAATTCCAGAGTGCTTCCCTATATAAAGCAATTTTTTTCGGGAGGAACCAATAGTGTACGTTCATTTGTGGCTAGGACAATTGGCCCGGGAAGTTATATGGCTCCGGTAGAAAACCTTGGGGTAGACCAGACAGGCGATATCAGGCTGGAATTTAATGCGGAATACCGCTTTAATTTCACCAGAAGGTTCCTGGGTGCTGCCTTTATTGATGTGGGAAATGTCTGGCTGCGAAATGTCGATCCTGAAAGGCCTGGAGGTCATTTTCAATTGAACAGGTTCTATAAGGAATTTGGCATTGGGACAGGGATTGGCTTCAGGTTTGACCTGCAAGTGCTTGTGTTCAGGTTGGATATGGCATGGCCCCTTTATGTGCCTTATCTGGAAGAAGGAGACCGATGGGTCATTGGGGACTTCAATATATTCAACAGTGATTGGAGGAGGAATAATTTGACCTGGAACCTGGCGATTGGTTATCCTTTTTAATATGGCTATTATCAAGTACTAATTATTTAAATATTATTGTACGAAAGATTTTCGGAAATTTGCTATAAATAATTTCCAATCATCATTTCAGATTATCCAAATAGATATAACTTTGATAATTCTTTAACATATAAAACTATGAAAAAACTTAACTTACTATTATTTGCACTTGTTCTGGGCATTGCAGTGAATGCACAGGATTTTAACGATTACCTTGAAGTTTCAAGAGAGGTCTTGAAAACTGAGAAAAAGGCACTTATAGCCGATCTGATGCAGTTCTCGTCTGAAGAAAGCCAGGCTTTCTGGCCCTTATACAATGAATATGAGGATGCGAAATATAAAGTAAATACCAGGTATTTTAACCTTGTAGAGAAATTCGCCGATAATTTTGAGAACATGACGGATGAAGTGGCCACTGAGGTAATTAATGAATCAATTAGTATTAAACAGGAATTGGTTAAACTTGAAAAATCATATGCTAAGAAATTCATGAAGATTCTCACACCAAAGAGAACAATAAAATACCTGCAGGCTGAAAATAAGATCAAGGCTATGATCGATGCGGAGATGGCATTACAAATCCCATTCCTTGATGAAATAGAAGACTAGTATTTCCAAAAGACTATACTATGAGGGCAGCCCGATTCGGGTTGTCCTTTTTTAATGCCCTTTATTTTTGACATATATTTCAGAAAAACAAAGCAAATCAATTGAAAATCACATAATATTGTTATATAAAATCAGCCCATTTTTTAAATGTCCGGGATAAAATTAGCCTGTATTTATTCAGATACTGAAACAGCCCTTGAAAGGTATATCGAACTGAGTTCCATGATCGATTTTGTGGATCCTGAGAAATCAGATGCTATTATAGTCCTTGGTGGTGATGGTTTTATGCTCCTCTCCGTTCACGAACTCAGACACCTTGAAAAACCATTTTATGGAATGAATTGTGGCTCTGTTGGGTTTTTGCTGAACGAATTTACCAATAGGGAGGTGGAGGCGAAGGTCCGGAATGCCAAACAACAGATTCTTTTCCCGTTAAAAATGAAGGCAAAACTAAAAAACGGGGATATCGTTGAAGCCATGGCTTTTAATGAAGTATCTATTCTCAGAAGGTCAAGACAGACCGCTAATATCCGCCTTATCGTGAATGGAATTGAAAGAATATCTAAACTGGTAAGCGACGGAGTGCTTGTAGCTACTCCGGCTGGTAGCACGGCCTATAACTTTTCAGCCCGTGGCCCCATAATCCCTATGGGATCGAATGTGCTTGCAGTTACGCCCGTAAGCCCATTCCGGCCCAGGAGGTGGAACGGGGCATTGCTCCCGCACGATGCTACCATCCGATTTGAAAACCTGGACCCGGATAAAAGGCCCATTTACATATCAGCTGATTTTAAAGAATGGACTGACGTGCTTTCAGTGGAGATATGTGAGGATCCCGCAAAGTCAGCAATATTATTATTTAATCCGGACCATGCCCTTGATGACCGGATCTTCAGTGAACAATTTACTTCTGGTGATTAAATATTATCCAATCAGATATGACTGAATCCCAATGGAATGATTTGAAGGAAGCAGTGACCGGGAGCCCCGTAAGACAAGATATAGTGGCATTTATAATTGATAGTCCCTGGTTGCCCGGATTTAATAGGATCAGCACGCTTGATTATTACAGTTCGGGAGATAAATGGTTTAGAGCAAATAAAAAAGCTATAGACACCTTCCCGGATATTATTTTTCTTCCTGGGTTCTGGTCTGAGTTTGGCATGTGCACAGAACCCAGTGCATTTGGATCTAAATGCATCTGGCATCAATCAAACCTTCCGCATGCCGAAAGAATTATTTCTGAAATTTCTGATATAAAAAATATAAAAAAACCAGATCCCAGAACGGATGGTTTATTGCCATTTGTTTCTCAAAGATTGGAGGAATACAGGCCCAAGATACAAAAAATGGGCCATGAGATACGCTTTGCTATAGCTCGTGGACCATTGAATATTGCCTCATTTCTGATGGGTACCACGGAATTTATGATGGCTATGATCATGAACCCGCAAGAAGCCCATTATCTGCTAAGGGTGATCACTGATTTTACGATCGACTGGCTTCAATATCAAAAGGAGTTATTCCAGGAGATTGATGGCATCTTTATACTGGACGATATTGTTGGCTTTGTAGGTGATGCAGAATGCAATGCGTTTGTGGTCCCGTATTTATCAGAGATCTTTCACTCCTTTGAATCATCAATACGGTTTTTTCACAATGATGCTGCTGGATTAGTGAGTAGCCCATATCTTGAATCAATAGGCGTAAACCTTTTTAATTTCAGCCATGAGCATACAATTGAAGAGATCAGTAGCATGACCGGACCGAATATTACCCTTTTAGGCAATCTGCCGCCCCGGGATGTTCTGGCAGCGGGGGATCCTGCAGCAGTGGCAGGAAGTGTTCGGGAAATGGTTCAATCTGCCGGAAAGGCAAAAAATGTGATCTGGTCCTGCGGAGGTGGCATGCCTCCTAATGTTAGCCCTGAAAATATCCATACTTTTTATAATACTATAGTAAATTTGTCATAGAAAAATTTTTTAATGATGATGAAATATTTTTTTTCTTTTCTGCTCCTCTTACTTGCTGGTTCAGTTTATCCTCAACAGGAACTCAAATTTGAAGTACATAGCGGCGAATATGAGCGCATCAATACGCCAATATCCATAGAGATCAATCAATTTATGGAATCAGAACTTTCTTCCCTCTCACTCTTCGAGACCACTGGGGGAGTAAAATCTGAGATACCTTCCCAGGTTGAACAGGGATACAGAACCCGATTATGGTTTACTTTGATAGGTACCACCAGGCTCAATACAACAAGAACATTTTTAATATCCTCGAATCAGGCGGCAACTGAATTTGAAAATATACGGATTGAAAAAGACGACAAAATACTAAAAATAAAGTCAGGTGATAAAAATATTCTTCAATACAACCAGGCAGAAGTATACCCGCCCGAGGGGGTTAAAGAAATATATAAACGTTCTGCCTTCCTCCATCCTGTATGGTCCCCTGATCAGCAGGTTCTGACCAGGATCCAACCTCCTGACCATTATCATCATTATGGGATCTGGAATCCCTGGACCAGAACAAAGTTTCAGGGAAGGCAAGTTGATTTCTGGAACCTGGCTGAGGGGCAGGGTACCGTCCGGTTCAAAGGATTTTTATCGCTTACGGAAGGTCCGGTTTTTGGGGGGTTCAGGGCGCACCAGGAGCATATCGATTTCACATCAGGCCAGGATGAGGTGGTTGCTTTGAATGAAGAATGGGATATCCGGGTCTGGAATATTGAAACGGAAAAGAAGGTATGGCTAGTTGACTTTACCTCTATACTTAATTGTGCGACGGATGATGGAATTCTCTTTTTTAAATATAGGTATGGGGGAGGTATTGGATACCGGGCCACTGAGTTGTGGGGGAAAGATAATAGCTCGGTATTGACCTCGGAGGGTAAAACGCGTGATGAAGCCGATGCTACCAGGGCAAGATGGTGCATCATTAAAGGTGAAACACAAAGTGAGGAAGGCCATTCCGGTATCTTATTTATGAGCAACCCCCAAAACCGGGAGCATCCTGAACCCATGCGGATGTGGCCTTCTAATGACCATCAGGGAAAAGCGAATATGTTTTTTATGTTTACACCCATCCGGGATAATAAGTGGGAACTGGGTCCGGGGAAAAACTATGTTCTGAAATACCGCATGCTTGTATTTGACGGCGAATTATCATCGGCAGAGGCAGAACAATACTGGAATGATTTCGCCAATCCTCCCGTAGTTAACTGGATCAAATAATTGAATACTATGAAAATATTTACATTATTCTTATCCCTATGCGGTTGGGTAATAGCAGGCAATATAATAGCCCAGGAATCATCGAAGAAGGTATTGATATATACCAAAAATGGAGAAGGATACGTGCATGACAATATAAGCAAGAGTGTTATTGCTCTCAAGAAAATATGCGATGATTTAGGGGTCAGTAATGTAGTGTCAGATGATCCTTCTGTATACACTGCAGATTTTCAAAAAGAATTCGATGCTGTAATTTTTTCAAATACCAATAATGAGGCATTCGATACAGATGAACAAAGAAGGAATTTTCAGAAATTTATTCAAAATGGAGGAGGTTTTGTTGGTATACATTCAGCTTGTGGTTCAGAAAGGGATTGGCCATGGTACTCAGCTATGGTGGGTGGCAAATTTGTACGCCACCCGGCTTTTCAATCATTTGATATTAAAGTATTGAACAAAAAACACCCTTCTACCAGCTTTCTTCCGGATACCTGGTCCTGGGAGGATGAATGCTATTACATGAATCGAATAAATCCGGATATAAATGTATTGCTTGCAGCAGATTTAACGACCATTGACGATCCGGAAATGGAAACATATCCGGGTGATACCTTTGGTGACCTGTTCCCGTTGACCTGGTATCATGAATACGACGGGGGTCGTGAGTTTTTTACGGCTCTGGGCCATGAAAAGAAGCATTATAAAGATAAAAACTTCATACAACATATAAAAGGTGGTATCTTATGGGTACTCGACATGAAGGACAATTCGAATCAGTAATTATGAAAAGAAGAAAGTTTATAAAATCCTCCTTATGGGGAACAACCGGTACGATTGCAATCCCTACCATCGTTCCGTCCTCAGTATTTGGGAAGAACAGGCCAAGCAACCGAATCCTGGTGGGTCAGATAGGCTGTGGCCGGATTGCGCGCGACCACGACCTTCCTGAGACCATGAAATACGACCGTGCCCTTGTGACAGCAGTATGCGATGTGGACTCAATACGTGTTGAGAAGGGTAAGAAACATATCGATAAAGTTTATAAAAGGTTTCATGATAAAGAAAACCCTGTGGATGTAAAGATGTATACTGATTACAGGAAACTTTTGATGAATCCGGAGATCGATGCTGTCATTATATCTACTCCAGACCATTGGCATGCACAGATCGCTATGGAAGCTGCCCTGGGAGGAAAGGATATTTATCTTCAGAAACCCAACTCTCTTACCATTAAAGAGGGGCGTCAGTTGAGTGACGTAATTAACCGTACAGGACGGATATTGCAGATCGGCAGCCAGCAAAGATCTATAAATCCATGGCCTCAGTTCAAGAGAGCCTGTGAACTGGTCAGGAATGGCCGGATAGGACAGATCAAAAATGTGGAGATCGGGTTACCCGGAGATCCCGGAGGACCCGAAGAACCTGAAATGACTATCCCGGAAAATCTGGATTATGATATGTGGCTGGGATCCACACCTGAAGTGTATTACACTGAAAAGCGAGTTCATCCACAAAAGGATTTTTCAAGACCCGGATGGCTCAGGTGTGAGCAATTCGGAGCCGGTATGATCACAGGCTGGGGTGCACATCATGTGGACACCGCCCATTGGGGTATGGGAACCGAGTATACAGGTCCGATAGAGGTGGAAGCTAATGCTGAGTTTCCGGAATACGGACTCTGGAATGTCCATGGACCTTTTGAAGTAAAGGCAAAATATGAAAATGATGTGGAAATGAAGATCAGCGGTGATTTTCCAAACGGGGTAAAATTCATTGGAACGGATGGATGGATATTTGTAGCACGTGGGGCTTATTCTGTAACCGCCAGTGATCCTACTTCCGGAGATGAGAACAGCAAAGCCCTGGACGCAAGCGATCCAAAGATCCTTACCTCGGTGATTGGCCCGGATGAGGTACATTTGTATGAGAGTGAGGAACAGCATGGCAACTGGCTGGATTGTATTAAAACCAGGAAACAGCCGGTAGCCACTTCAGAGATCGGCCACCGTTCGTGTACTGCCTGCCTGGTAAGCCATATCGCTATGAAATTACCCCGTAAATTATACTGGGATCCGGCACTGGAGCGGTTCAGAAATGACGATGAGGCAAATGCTATGATCGCACGTCCTCAAAGACATCCATATGGAACTAATTATGTAAATATCTAATAAACCAAAGTATGCACGTATTAAAGCCCTTTTTATTCTTATTGTTCTCTGTATTGATAATCTCTTGTGATCAGAGAACAACTCAAACAACTGAAGATATGGCCGAGCCAAAATTAAAATTAATGACCCTTGACCCAGGGCACTTTCATGCTGCCCTTGTACAGAAGGAGGTTTATGAAAATGTGGATTCTGTTGTATATGTCTATGCCCCGGAAGGAAAGGACCTGGAACTTCATATTGATCGTATACGGGGATTCAATACCCGGAAAGAAAATCCGACCAACTGGATTGAAGAAGTGTATATGGGCCCCGATTTTTTCGAAAAGATGCTGAAGGAGAAACCCGGGAATGTGCTGGTTTTATCAGGAAATAACGCTAAAAAAGACGATTATATTATACGGACCATAAATCTTGGGATCAATGTGCTGGCTGATAAGCCGATGATCATTTCCCATGAAGATTTTCCTACATTGGTTAATGCATTTCAATCAGCGGCTGAAAATAATGTGCTGCTATATGACATCATGACGGAACGCTACGAGATCACAACCATTCTGCAGAAAGAATTATCACAGGTCCCCGAAGTATTCGGGCAACTTTTAGCAGGATCCCCCGAACAACCCGCCATTACCAAGGAAAGTGTTCATCATTTTTTTAAATATGTTTCCGGGAAGGCCCTTATCCGTCCAGCCTGGTTCTTTGATGTAGATCAACAGGGAGAAGGAATTGTGGATGTGACTACACACCTGGTTGACCTGGTTCAATGGGAGTGTTTCCCGGAGCAGATCATCGATTACCAGCAGGATATTGAGCTGGTAACCGCCAGAAGATGGACTACCGATCTCTCCCCTGAACAATTTAAAAAAGTAACTGGTCTTGCTGAATTTCCGGATTATCTTCAGAAGGATGTGGATGAGGGTATCCTGAAAGTTTATTCCAATGGTGACATAATATACAAGATAAAAGATATTTACGCCAAGGTATCTGTGATCTGGCAGTATCAGGCTCCTGAAGGAACCGGGGATACACATTACTCAATCATGAGGGGTAGTGGTTGCGATCTGATCATACGGCAGGGTGAAGAAGAAGGATATAAACCTATATTGTACGTTGCTTCAAAGGGAGATACAGCTGTTTTTAATCAAGCAATCCGCAAGGCAATTGACACTGACCTCCAGAAAAAATACCCGGGCATATCATTGGAGAACATTTCGGATACCGAGTGGAAAGTTAATATCCCGGATGAATATAAAGTAGGGCATGAAGCACATTTCAGCCAGGTTACTGAGCGGTTCCTTGAATATCTCGAGAATGGAAATATACCAGCCTGGGAAATACCGAACATGCTGGCGAAATACTATGTAACAACAGCGGCCCTTGACCTGGCGAAATCCAAAGAACAGGGGAATTAACAGAATTTATTCTTATTGGTTTGGGGCCACCATGGTTATGAATCCCCCCGCGTTTTTGGATATGACCAATCCGGGTAGATGATCATTTGTTTCACAAAACCAACAATTGATATATGGATGCAATTTATAAAAGACGAAGCATCAGAAGGTACCGGAATAAAGCTATTCCTGAAGACCTTATTGAGAAGATTTTAAAAGCTGGCATGAATGCGCCATCTGCCGGCAATGAACAACCCTGGCATTTCATCGTCGTCGATGACCGGGAGATCCTGGATCAGATCCCTGAATTTCATCCGCATTCAAAAATGTTATACGAAGCACCAGCGGCGATTGTGGTTTGTGCGGACGTAACAAATGTCAAATATCCTGAATACTGGCCACAGGATTGCTCAGCAGCTACACAAAACATCTTATTGGCGATCGCAGATCTTGACCTGGGTGGTGTCTGGTTGGGTGTATATCCCAGGGAAGATCGGGTGAAAAAACTGCAGGAAATTTTCGGAATGCCTGATGATATGATTCCTTTTTCCATCATAGCCCTGGGTTATCCTGCAGAGCAAAAGCCTGCCAAAGACATATACGATTCTCATAGGGTCAGAAGAAATCGATGGTAAAAATAATTATATAGTTAATTATATAATTCAGTATGATCGATAGATTCAGGAATTTAATGCGACAACTATGTAAAGGTAGAATCAAACTTTGGGCTCAACACTAAAATTAAGGTTGAAAGGATTTCCCGGTCTCGAATGCCCTATACCTTGATAATTTGAACCGGTAACCCAGATTAACAGGTAATACTACTTTTAAAAGTATGTCTGGATCAAGATACTTTACAGCCCTGCTCACTCTCCGAGCAATATTCTTATAACTATAAAATTCCTTTTGCAGCCAGGCTGTGCCCGAATGGAGGGTTTCTTTATCCATATTTTTAGGCTTATAAACCACATGAAAGAAATCATAATGGCTCCAGTCATTGTCGATAAGACGACCTTCTTTTTGCATCTGGTCAAATAGTGGAGTTCCCGGGAATGGAGTCAATCGGGTAGATTGAATTGTATCAACGTTGGCTTCAAGTAAAAAATCCAGGGTAGTGGCAAAGACATCCCTGTTATCCTCATCACCACCAAAGACAAAAGCTGCACAAATGGCAATTCCTTTTTTATGAAGTTTATTTACCACATCAAGATAATTCTTTCTCCTGTTGCAATGTTTCTTCCAGCTACTTAAACTTTGTTGTGAAAGTGATTCAAATCCAATGAACAATCCACGGCAACCACTTTTTGCCGCAAGATCAAGCAATTTATCATCTTCTGCAAGGCCAACACCACACTGACTGAACCATTTTTTTTTCAATGGGATCATTTGTGTGAAAAGCTCTTTAGCATATTCTCTATTCAGCGTTAGGTTATCATCCATAAAGAGAATATATCGTCCCATTAACTTCAGCTCTTCCAGTACCTTTCCAATAGGCCGGTTCCGTAATTTATACCTGTTGAAAGGAGCAACCGAGCAAAATATACACCGGTGATGACACCCACGGGTCGCTTGAAGAACATTGGTAATAAAATATGCATTCTTATTGATCAGGGATCGATTGAGCATGGGTAAAGAATCCAGGTTTACCAGTTCACTTTTATAGAATTGTTCAAGCCTGTCCGCCCTGTAATCTTCAATCATCCTGGGAATATTGAGCTCGGCCTCTCCCAGGCAGATTGAATCTGCATGCCGGATCGCTTCATCTTTCATGAAAGAAGGATGATACCCGCCGAAAATAACAGTTTTACCCTTTGCCCGGAATTGATCTGCAATTTCGTAGGCCCTGGGGGCATTATAGGTCATAAAGGAAATACCGATTAGATCAGCATCAGTATTAAAATTTACAGGTTCAACATCCTCATCGATAATTGAGGTATCCACATAGTCAGGCATGGAAGCCGCTACATAGAGGCTAGGTAACATGGAAAACCGGAACGTTTTTGTCTTTATGGGACGTTTATTTCCTT
>JAHEGY010000199.1 GCA_024644875.1 Cyclobacteriaceae bacterium | reverse complement strand
ATACTGCTAATTCAAGGGCATATGAAATGGGAAAGAATTTTACCGATCCTTTCATTGAGGCTTTGATCAATGAATCCCATAAGCTCGGATTAAAAACCTGTTTTACAATAGATCTGAATGATTTTTTTGTGGAAAATTCTCTGGAAAGTTTCAGGGCTTATTTAGGTCAAAATGAAGCACCACCTGAGATAATATCAATTTTAATGCGGGAACCACAACAGGATGATACCCCTCATGTATTTTCTGATATATTGTTCTTAAATCAAATATTTCCATATCTCAAATCCTATATGAAGGATGAGGTAAGAAGGATCATTGAGATTTATGATATTGATGGGATCAGCTATGACCTGACCATTTGGGCTACATTAGATGCGCCTGCTGATAATCAATCAGGATATAATGACTCATCTGACATCCGGGAGGCTGCTTCAAGGGAAACTAACAATATGGAGATAAGGTTAAAAGACCTTCTGGAGGACATAGTGGCGGAAACCATGCTGGTAAAACCTTACATTTTACATTCTATTACTTATCCTGGGAATAAAAACCATGATTTTATTTGGAGCTGCCTCGTAGAAAATATTGTGGATTTTATTACCCCTTCTTTTGATTTATACGATGAGAACCTGGTTGATGACCTGTCGGAATTATGGAATCAAATTGATAATAATGAGATAAGGAAAGGTATCATTCCTTGTTATGTAAATATAAATCCAGAGGAAGACAAACCTGTTCTGGAAGATCTCATGGCATTTAACGAGGAAATGGGAAGCCATGGATCCTGTATTTTAGTTAATTTGAATAGCAATTATGATGCTGATAACTTCAAAATTCCATATAAATTCCCTGAATTTGTGAATTTGCCAGAAAACCTCAAGAAGAGCTCCCCATTTGAGGTAGCAGGATTAAAAGTAAATCATCTTGTCAATCCTCAAGATAAGGATCCTGCAATCCACTTATATAAAGGTTCAAAAGTTAAGAGGATGGATTCTAATGGCAATATTGGCCTGGTGTTGGCACACCCTGACAGCATTGATTTCGAGATTGCAGACCGTGAGACCGTTCTTAGTACCAATCAATGGTCGGTTCCATTCAGGTATACAATATATCCGGATAGCGGGGCAATAAGAGAGGGCGCCTGGGTGGAATTCAGAAGAATGCCAAGAGGTTTTACCAATAACAAAAGCTATCATTTTTTATGCAAGACAAAATATCCTGCTACCGCCTGGATTGATAGCGAAATGCTTGAAGTGTATAAAACCGGGATATTTTTCAAGGAGATCAAACTTAAGGAGGGTTCCAACCGGATCAGGGCGGAAGTCCTTACACCTGATTCCCTGTCTGCCTTTTATGAAATGGAATTTATCTATGAAAAGGATGATAAGATCAGACCGGTTTTCCCTTTATGGATAGACCCGAATTCTGTTAAACCATCCATGGATCTTGAATTGCTATCGGAAGATATTGTAACCATCAGTTTCCGTGGATCAAAGGGACAGATCGCCTATGTGGAATTATATCCTGATGGTGAAATGATCAAGTGTTCCCGGAAAGATCTTGAAGGACATAGCCAATACAGGGCAGAAATACATTTAGACGAACTGGATAAGGACAAGGAATACCAGTTCATCCTGAATCTTGAGACTGAACTCGACACAGTCGAAAACAGGATTCATAAAATTCCTATGGAGAATACTATTACTGTGAGAAATCTCGATGATTATCCTGTGGTTAGAGTCAACGATGAAAATACCAGGCTGACGTATAACCTCGGACCAATCCGATTGGGAGGTCCGATCAGGTCGGAACTGGGTCCCGGCGTAATGATGAAGGTCAATGGAAAGATGGGGGATCATTACAGGATCAGACTGAATGAGATCGAAAGCAGCATAGTAAGGCAGGATCGGGTTGAGGTATTACCGGCGGAAACCCTGCCACCTTCCTATTTTATAACCAATATATCATGTGGACCTGGGGTGGGCGAAGATATTGTGAGTATCCCGTATCAGGAGCCTGTTCCTTATGCTATCCAGCCCCAACCTGACCTGAACCGTATTGTTATAACTTTATATGGAGTAAAAACCAGCAGTACCTGGATCAGTCACCGCAAAGGAAGAAAAATTGTGGATAAAGTAACATGGCAGCAAACAGCACCGGAGACCTACCAGGTATTCGTGAACCTGAAAACAGCAAAGATCTGGGGCTATGATCTACAATCCGATGGAAGACAGCTTTTACTTAGAATCAAGTCAGCCCCGCATTATGAGCTAAATAATGATAAACCTTTGGCAGGATTAAAAATAGCCATTGAAGCCGGACATGGTGGGGAAAGTACAGGTGCTGTTGGCCTTTCGGGATTACTGGAAAAGGATATTAATCTGGATCTTGCCCTTAAATTTGGGAGTTTATGTGAAAAGATGGGCGCCGAAGTATACCAGGTACGTGAGAAGGATGAGACCATTGGATTACTTGATAAAAGAAAAAAAGCACTAGCTTCCGGTGCCGACCTGTTGATCAGTATCCATGCGAATGCGGCCGGGACCAGTAGGGGGTATCTACGCGTACCGGGCACCAGCACCTACTATCACAATCCATTCTGGGCCCCTCTGGCAGAAAATGTATATGACCGCTTACTTGAACTTGGTCTGGCAGAGTTTGGCGTAGTAGGATCTTTTAATTATACGGTGATCAGGGTCTCCCAAATGCCAACCATCCTCGTGGAACAGGCATTTATGACCCATGCGGAAGATGAAGAGAAGCTGGCTGATCCGGAATTCAGGGAGAAAATGGCCGGCAAGATCTTCGAGGGGATCATAGATTATTTATCTTTAATGATTAATAATACCGAGTAATTTATGATTAAATCAAAAATAAGGTATTTATGAACCAGAAAAATCATCCCTTCCTGCCAGCCGATTTCGTGATACCAGAAAAGCTGGAAAATGAACATTTCAGGATCAGGATGCTCACTATCAATGATGTGGTTAGGGATTATGAAGCGATAATGACCAGTAATGATCGAATCAGAGGTGTTTTCGGACCGGATTCTGACTGGCCTTCCCCGGATCTGACACTGGAACAGGACCTTATTGACCTGGGATGGCATCAGAAAGAATTTCAGCGAAGATCATCTTTTGCATATACCGTAATGACACCGGATGAAAGGCATTGCCTGGGATGTGTCTATGTTTATCCCTCAAGTAAAAATGAATTTGATGCTGAGATATATCTCTGGGTCAGGGAAAGTGCCTTCCAGCGAGGATTGGATCCTTTATTACAAAACACGATCAAGGTGTGGCTGGAAAATGAATGGCCATTCCGAAGCGTAGCATTTCCGGGAAGGGAGATAAGTTGGGAAGAATGGATTGAAATTAAGAAGGGATCCGGATAAATCGAAAAAAAAGATTAAAGTTATATGAAGCATTTTATGTGGAAATATATTTATGGATTGATTTCGTTAACTGTTGTTACGATTTTAATCTCAAGCAAATTTGCGAATGAAAACAGAGAAATCGAAGTTGCTTATGGGTGGTCTAAAACTTCTGTCAATGCAGTGATCTTCAGGCAGAATTCTTTGGTGACGCATGAGGGGTATCAATATATCGCTTATTATGACAGCACAGGTTATGTGAATCTGGGAAAAAGAAAGACCGGATCCGTGAAATGGGATATTCATAAAACCCAATATGATGGTAATGTGCTGGATGCTCATAATACGATCAGCATCATGCTCGATGGGGATGGTTACCTTCATATGTCCTGGGACCATCATGGACATAAGCTGAATTACAGCCGGTCATTGAAACCGGGTTCTCTTGAAATGGGACCGAAATCAGGCATGACAGGTAAGATGGAAAGAAATGTCACCTATCCTCAGTTTTATAAATTGTCAAATGGGGATCTTTTATTTGTTTACAGGGATGGTTCGTCCGGTAATGGCAATATTGTACTGAACCAATATGATCTTAAGAAGAAAAAGTGGCAGCAATTACATAAAAACCTGATCGATGGGGAGGGTAAAAGGAATGCTTATTGGCAGAACTACCTGGATAAAAATGATGTTTTACATATGTCGTGGGTCTGGAGGGAGACAGGTGATGTAGCCACAAACCACGATATGTGCTACGCAAGATCTTTGGATGGTGGGAAAACCTGGCAAAAATCGGACGACCAGGTATATTCAATTCCGGTAAATGCCAAAAATGCCGAATATGCAATGAAGATACCACAGAAAAGTGATTTGATCAACCAGACTTCCATGACTGCTGATGATAACAGCAATCCTTATATCGCAACTTATTACCAGGGGGAACGGGACCTGGCTCCACATGTCTATATTATTTTCCACAATGGTATGGTATGGGATCAACTCCGGGTAGGTCAGAGAACAATGAATTTTGATTTGAGCGGCGGGGGAACCAGGAGTATACCTATAAGCAGGCCAGTAGTCCTTCATACAAGTAAGTCCGGTGTATCAAAATTGCATGTAATTTACAGGGAGGAAGAATACGATGATAAGGCCTGCATGAAAACTCTTGAACTGGAAAATACCAGGGATTGGAAAACTACTCTTTTAACTGACACTGGTCTGGACCGCTGGGAGCCGTCCTTCGATACAGAATTGTGGAAAAAGAAAGGCATACTCAATCTTTATATCCAGAAAGTAGGGCAGGGTTCTGGAGAAAAAGCCGTTCAGATGCCTCCGACTATGATCCGCATATTAGAAATCGATGGATTATAGCAAAAGCCTGATAAAATAATCTTCATTCGGACACCTATTAATACCCTTCTAGCCGGATAATTCCTGTCTCATCTGATTCAACCAAACAAAATTTAAATTTATTTGTTGTTTTCATTATACATTGAATAAATAGATATGTCAGATCAGTTAGCATGTTTTACATTTCTCCGGTACAAAGGGAAAAACAGAAAATGGGGCTTTGGACAAATGTTTAACGCAAGGCCCGATTTGGACAAATTGGATTCTTTGAAATTCTACAAACTGGTTGGTCTGGGTGGAGGAACCGGATATAGCCTGAAAACAAACTTTGATTCATTCGGGATATTTACTGTATGGGATGATCCTTCTCATGCTGAACGGTTCTTCAAATCTTCCTTATTTGGTGAATTCTTGCAGAGAAGTTACGAACATTTTACCATCATAATGCGGCCAATTACATCCCGGGGTTCGTGGTCAGGGTTTAAAGGCTGGAAATTGTCGAAAATTGATCCTACTAATGATTTAATTTGTGTACTTACCCGGGCTACAATCAAAGTTAAATTCATATATCCATTCTTTAGTATGATATCAAAAGTTCTAAAGGATCATAATAGTTTTCCCGGCTTGTTATTTTCAAGGGGATTCTCTGAAATACCCTTACGCGAGCAGGCTACATTTTCAGTATGGGAGAATGTGGAGCATATGAAAAAATTCGCATATAGTAG
>JAHEGY010000105.1 GCA_024644875.1 Cyclobacteriaceae bacterium | reverse complement strand
CATTTTAAATGATCAGTAATTAATTACAGCATGGGTGGCAGCAAAAATATAGGATCGGGAGCTTAAATAAAAACATATAACTATCGCTCGTACTTACGATTGTATTTTTCCATCTCATCAGCCCTGATAAATTCAACCCTTCTGTTTCTTCTTCTCCCTTCTTTGGTATTATTGGAGGTTAATGGTCTCGATTCCCCATAACCAATGGTTGTGATCTTTTCGGGATCTATCCCTTTATCCACAAAATACTTGTAAACCGAATTAGCCCTCTTTTCTGATAAAATCAGATTGTAGTTTTCATAACCAATACTGTCAGTATGCCCTGCAAGTATGATTTTCACAGGGGTGCTTTTCAGAAGATTAACTATCTTGTCAAGAGGAGTATAGGAACTTTCCCAGATCACATCGGAATCAAAATTAAAATGAACACTTATTGAGAGAACGCCATCGTTTATCTCTATAGCGGGAGGACCCTCTTCAGTTTGCCTGTTCTCTGTTTCCCCGGATGTTTCAGCTATAGCAACAGCACTGGCGAAGGCTTCAGCCATTCTATCAGGATCTATAAAAATATCTTTTTCAATTTCTTTATACTTTTTCTGATCCCTCAGAAGAATTGTATCCTCATACAATATGGTCTCATTTACGTCTATAAAATATTTATAATTTGCACCGAGGGGAAATACAATTTCGAAATCCCCTGTTACCGGATCAGAATTGGTATATCCTATTCCCGTCTCATCAGGAAACACTTCATAACGGATCGTGGCTGAAACTGGTTCACCAGTCCCCTCTTTATAAATATGTCCCTTCATAAGTGCGATTGGCTCGGGTTTAAAAAAGAGAGGTAGTTGTATCCTGTATATGTCCGCATCATATTCAGTGTCGGTTCTTGAGTAATAAGCAAAATCTCCTGACGGGGGAATATTAAAAAAGATTTCATCTTCTGCACTATTTATGCTCTTCCCAAGATTTTCCGGCTCTGTCCAGTTCTTCCAGGAATCATCCAGCCGACGGCTTATAAATACATCATATCCCCCATATCCGCTATACCCTTTGGAAGAGAAATATAAAGTCTTGTTGTCAGCTGCCAGGAATGGAGAATTTTCATCGTTCGATGTATTTATGGTGTTGCCCAGGTTGAGTGGTTCACTCCAGGAACCATCGGGCAATAAAAAACTCACATAAATATCTTTTCTCCCATAAGTATCAAATCTGTTTACGGATAGGAGCAGGGATTCCCGGCTTTGAGTCAGAAAGTAATGCCCGTCATTATTCTCAATAAATGCATTGTTTATGTCCACCGGAACCGGATCAGACCATCCATTACTGTTTACAGAGCTTATTGAGACACCGGGCTTCATATCCTTGTTTTTATGATATCTGTTACCGAGCATTACGGTCAAAGATTTACCGTCAGGTGTGATCGAACTTACATAATTAGCCCCCCGGTTGTTGAGCGGATGTCCAGGATTCACTGCATCAAGCCAGTCCTCAATGTTGGTATTATATTCCGAATACCATATATCTTCAGGATCCTCGGTACCTCCTATATTCTCCGGATGGTTCATCCGGCTGAAGTACAAGGTCTTGCCATCCGGTGTTAGTATCGGACGGATCTCCTTATACTCGCTATTAATGCTTTTACTGAGTTTTTCGGCATCTAGTTTTTCGGAAACATTGGCCGCATTAAAAACCTCAACCTTAATCGGGGTTTTGGAATCGGAGATCCCAATGGCATCTATACCATTATACCCCGGGACAGAGAGTCCATCAAGAACCAGTTTTAATGAAGTGACCTCATAATCGGTCCGTTCAATAAATACATGTAATAGTCTTCCCCTTTGAGGGACAGGACCTGGTGAAAAGGTATTTATGAGGTATTCAATACCTTCATTATCATAAGCATAAACCTGATGGGTTGCACTTGGATTGAAGGATTCCGCAATGACGATCTGCTGAATATGTATAGGATTATCAAACCATACTTTTATATATTCGGGTTTATTGGGATTCAGGGGCATCCATGCATTCGGACTGTCGCCACCTTGAGGAAGGACATCTGGTTTGCCGGTTACCTGTTCTGCTGAATATTCTTTATCTGACAGTTCTGAAGAAAAATCAATAACCCGTGATACCCACTGTACTTCCTGAGCTATTGTCTGTATCGAAAAAAGGATTAAAACTATATGTATAATTGATCTTACCATTTTTTTCACTTTTAGCGACTGATTATCCTGACTTCCACACGCCGATTCAATCGCGATGCTTCTTCAGTGTTTTCCCAGCTTAGAGGATTGGAACCTCCAAAAGCTTTTGTACGGATCCTGTCAGGCATAATCCCACTGTGAATTAAGTAATTTTTAACTTGTTTAACACGTTCCTGTGAAAGTTTTAAGTTTTTTGATCGACCACCTTTAAAATCAGTATGGCCTTCTAGCTGAATTATCATTTCTGGGTTTGCCTTCATTAAATCCGCAAGGGCATCCAACTCTTCAAACGATTCAGGTTTTATTTCAGATTTCCCCAGATCAAATATCAGGTTATCCAGCGTCATTAATTCCTCCGAAGGTTTTTTAGATAGAAGATAATTTATGGCGATCTGACTGCCCTGTAGTGAAAATGGATGTAATGTGTCTATTTTGCCTATATATCCATCAGAGCTGATCTCAATTATATACTTTTCATGTCCAAATGTCCTGTAACTATAATAGCCATCGCTATCCCTGCTTTTTATAATTCCAACAAAATTGCCATAGGGTAATTCCTTATATGTTATCAATACATTCCCGATACCAATACCTGTTAAGGAATCCTGAATATGTCCTGAAACAAAGACCAGGCTGTCATTTACAGACTGTGGAAAAGGAGAGCTGATTATTAATGGTTTTTTTAAGGCAAAGGAAGGAAATAATATTATTATAATCACAGGGACTTTTAATATGAGTTTCAATTTTTCAGACACGTGTGATAAACTTTTACTAGCTCCGGAAATTATAATTCTAAAAGTCGGAAAATATTCTCTATTATTAAATTATAATAAGTGATTATTATTCAATGGATTTACATAAATGAAATGGCAAAATGTATTCTGCCTGGTGAAGTTATTACTTGTATATTAAAAAAATAGTAGGTTTTTTATGAATATCGGGCACCTGTTTTTTCCATTCATTTATAGATTTTGTTTTGATCTCCTCATTTTCTGAGGTAATATCCACTGCAAGGCATAATAAAGTATCGGGTCTCAATACCCTTAGGAGTGCATCAAGGATCTTGTTATTCCGGTATGGTGTCTCCATAAAGATCTGGGTCTGGTTTTTTGAATAGACCATTCTTTCCAGATTAAGTATTGATTTTCTCCGTTCTTCCTTATGGATGGGCAGATATCCATGAAACTGAAAATTTTGCCCATTGAAACCGGAAGCCATTAAAGCCAGGAATATGGATGAGGGTCCTGATAAGGGGATAACTTTTATTCCGTATTTATGTGCCAATATGGTTATGCCGGATCCCGGGTCAGCTATTCCGGGACAACCTGCTTCTGACATAACCCCAACATCCTCACCATTTCTTACAATAAGGATCAAATGCTCCAGGAGCCTTTGTTCTGTATTTTTGTCCAAAACCTCAAAACGCAGATCCTGAATATTTCTAACACCTGCTGATGATAGAAAGCGGCGGGCTGTCCGTATGTTTTCAACAAGGAAAGTCTTAAGACCATGAATAGTCCGGATTACTTTTTCAGATAATACCGATTTTGGATCGGCATCTGAAATTGGTGTTGGAATTATAAAAATTTTTCCTGCAGGCATTTTAAGCGAATTTCATAAAATCGATAACCGTTTGATACAATAGTTCCGGCGCTTGCGCATGCACCCAGTGTCCTGTGCCTGGCAGGTATTTGATCTTTGCCGATGGGAACAGTTCTAAAATCTGCTCTTCATCCACAGGTCTTATATAATCTGATTTATCCCCGGCTATGAATAGTGTGTTTCCCATGTATGGATGCTCTGAATTTATTTCAGTAACCAGGTTTTGTATAGTCCGGTCGATCACATCAAGATTAATTTTCCAATAAAATCCCCCTTTTGATTTCCTTGCTAGGTTTTTCAAAAGGAACTGGCGGACAGAAAAATTCTGGAGCATATCGCTTAAGGCCGTGTCAACCTCTTCTCTCTTTTCGAATTCGGATAAATTCAGTGATTTTAAGGCTTTAATTATTCCATCATGCGATACCTGATACTTTCGCGGAGCTATATCCACTACGATCAGATTTTCGACCTTTTCCGGGTGATTCAAAGCATAATTCATACTTAGTTTTCCACCCATGGAATGCCCCATCAGAGATACTTTTTCAAGTCCAATATCATTAATAAGATTTTCGACATCATGCTTCATTACATCGTAGTTAAACTCGTCATGATGAAACGATCGTCCGTGGTTTCTCAGGTCAACAGTAAAAACTCTAAAATCTTCAGCAAATTTTTTTGCCAGAGTTTGCCAGTTATCTGAACTTCCGAATAAACCGTGAAGGATCATTAAGGGCTCTCCGTTACCAAACGTTCTGTAAAATAATTTCATGAGGATTTATGGGGGATAAAAAGAATGTTAGAAATCATAGCCTAATGAAACCAGGAACCGTGGCTTGCCGATGGTATAATCTTCAATTGGATATGCAAGATCAAATTTCATATAATATCCCAGCAGGACAGTTCGAAGACCAAACCCATAGGAGGATAGCCAGGGATTTTTAAAATTCTGGATACGTGCCTGGAAGGGTGATCCTTCATTGGCAATAAGCTGAGTATTTACACTGTTTTCAGTTGCGAACGGTGACTTCCCTGTCCAGGCTGAACCAATATCATAGAATCCAACAAATAACAGATTTCGGAGAAAGCTCGATGATATAGGTTTGGATGAGAAGTACTTAATGATTGGAAATCTTAACTCGAAATTGACCAGCATGGCATTCGTGCCATTAAATGTATTGTAATTAAATCCTCTTAATGGCATAATATACTGGAGGAACAGCTGATTACTATTGTCCACCAGGGGAAGATTTACCAGAGGGTCATTTGGCCCTGTCACATTGGTTTCGTTGAAAAGCCAGTTGTCAACCCCGCCCAGAAGATAACTTTGTTGGTTTGATCCCATAAATCTTCCGTAGTAGAGACGTGTGGCAAAAACAAATTCCTTGTGAATTTTCTGATAATTTCTGAAGTCGATGTAAAAATTCCTGAAACTTTTTTCAGGTTCATTTATACTCTGATACAGCATATACCCAACCTTTCCCTTTAATCCTGAGATTAGATTAAGACCTGTGGCTATTGAATTATCAAAGGTATATTCAGCTTTAAATCCCAGATAATGGACCATATTCGAGGTCTCTGCATTTGGTGCAGGATTCGTTAATGTCAGACCATCCAGGTCATTATAGGTAGTCATTGCATAAAATGGTTTTAAAGCAATTCTGGAGGTGTTGTTAAGTGGCAGGGCTGCCCCTAATTCGAATTGGTTTAAAGCATATTTCTGACTCCCTGATTCGGTTCCCCTGTATAAAGATTTACGGTCATATCGGACATTGAAATCTATTGTATGCTTCAGATATTGATATTCGCCAAATAATTTGCCACTTCTTAAATTGGTAGTAGCAAGAATTCCTCCAATGAATTTATGATCTTCCAGCATATCATTCATTGCCATTTCCAACTGAATACCAAATCCAAGCAGAGGATCAATAACAAAAGAAGTTACGAGGTTCTGGGCATTGAATTGGGTCTGATAATCATAGGGACCTAATATCTCATTCTCTTTTTTGAATTTCCTGTATTTTGAAAGAAAGGATTCCTGTTTCTGTGTCTCCTGAACATTTCCTTTATCGAACACATAGTTATCCGTATCAATAAATTCACCGGATGAAATCACAGGCTGGTCTGATTTCTTTTGTGAAGGATCACCTGTTTCTGTCGGATCGGCATATTGCTTTTCAATAATATCAGCAAGGGATTCTTCATCTCCCATGGCCTCCAATTCTTCAGTTGAAGTACTATCCACAGGGATACTTTCTTCTTCAGTTTGAATTTCAGCAACTATACTTTCTAAAGCGAGGGTGTCATCAAAGCTATCTGTGCTTTCATCTGACAGGGCGTTTATATCGGTCTCTATACTTTCATCGGCCATTGAATCGATCTCTGTAAGTTCTCCTTCCGCAGTCAGTGAATCTGTTTCTGTTTGAGTTTCCGGGGTGGTACTTTCTGATTCAAATGTAAAGTTATCTGTATCTATAATACCGGATACATCAGCATCTATGGATTCTACCTTATCCGGCAGGATTTCTCCCTTTTCGCTGGAAGAACGATCCGGTAGAATTAGCTTTTGCTGTTCAGCAATTTTAGCGCGGGTAAGAGAATCCTTCAGCATAATCCTGCGGTTCTGGATTTTCTCGGCCACATATTTAGCATTGATTACTTCCTGCCGTCTTGTCTGAGGAGTGAAAGTATTTTTATTGAGATCAAAATCAGGATCATAATATATACTTGTGATACCATTATCAAGCATGGTATAGGCAAGGCCAGATTTATTGGGTGCCAGGTCATAATCTAATATGCTGGATCTGAATTTCGAGACCTGGGTATATATCTTACGGTTTATATTGAATTTGTATAGATTATCAATACCCTGCTGGTTGCTGATATAGTAAAATTCAGTATCACTTATAGGTGTGGGATTGTAATTCCGGCTTAAGGTATTGGTTACCCTGAAAAGGAGGTTCCTTGTTGTATCTATGGAATAAATAAACAAATTGTAAATGTTTTCAAGGTCTTCTATATTGACATCTTTTTCAACCTTTAGGGTATCTGACGGCCGGTTTGAACTAAAGATAATACTACTCGATCCGGGTACAAACTTTGGGTTAATATCATCATAAATATCCTTGGTGATCCTCTTTATTGAATTACGCCTGAGACTGATCAGAAAAATATCACTCTGACCGTTCAGGTCTGCGCTCATTACCGCCAGGTTTCCACTTTCAGAAACATCGAAGTCTTTAATGTTACTTAGTCTGGTAAGTTCTTTCTTTTGTCTTCTTCTTGAGTTCACATTAAAGAACCAGAGGAAGTTCTTGCCATATTTTTTGGTTATGACGGCGATATTTTCATTATCTATCCAGCTCATAATCGGAAGTTCATATTCGATCTGCTGATTTATAACTTTATATCCTCCGGTCATTATGTCAATAGACTTTCGAGACTGCAGATCTTTCAGGATCACCTTGTATTTACCCCGGTAATTTCTTGAATAGGCCAGGTATCGGCCATCAGGACTGATCTTTAGTTTATGGTACCTGTAGTTTCTTCGGTTTTTTATTTCGATTTTATTTCTCTCAGGAGATGTGTAGCTGGTCAGCACATAATTTGAGATATCCATATAAAATGTTAACCACTCTTCGATAAAATTCTGAAATGAGATTCCCAGCGTGTTTGATATACTTTTATCTTCCTTGCGGATGATTCTGGTGAGATTTAAAATGTTCGCAATATTAGTCCTGCCATAACGCTCTGCTATAAAATTCCATACAGACTGGCCGATCATTCTGGCGTCTTCGCCAAGATATTTATTTAACTTCTTTGGTTTGCCATTGATAAAATGGTCCCTCATATAATCGTCCAGCTTGACATCCCATCCATATGCTATATAGCTGGCTGCTCCGTCGATATACCATTTGGGGAGGGTCAACAGGTACGAACTTTGGAACATATCCCCAAGGCTACCTCCAAACATCATATCATTAATCAGCATTTGAGAGATCTTAAAGACCAGTTCATCCTTAAAGTCGCTCATTAATCCCGGGTAGGCAATTTCCACCTGAGGTTTAACGAAGTCTGTTTCACCACCTACGGAGAAGTTGCTTCTGTTTACACCGACATTACTCTGTTGTAAATCGGATACTGAATTATACAGAAAGATCCGGGTCTTGGTATATGGGGAATATCCTAAAAGATCGGTAATCCTTTCAAATTCATCCTCCAGGTATTGAGCGGCCTGCTTGGCAATTATGTTGCCACCATCATAAAAGTAGATGTCAAAATTTTCGGAACTTAAGTATCTCCAGTCGAAGGTTTTAAATTGAAGGCGGTTTTTACCGAATTCATCCACACTCATCTGAGCGCTGGCCTGGTAGACCAGAACTGTCAGCAAAATCCCTGTCAAATATCCAAAACGCTTCATTTTCTCTATCACATCGATAAATATGTAACTACTAATATAAAGAATTGTATCGTTTTATATTCGCTTCAAATTCAATTTCCGTATTACTTTCCAGGCTGTCGATAAATTTTCCAGCAAAATACGGGCCCAAAGAGACACCTTTCGAGCCAAGTCCATTAAAAATGCCAATATTCTTAAATTTTGGGTGCCTTCCAATAAAGGGTCTCCTATCTTTGGTGGCAGGCCGAACACCGGCAATATGATCAATGGTTTTAAAATTAACGTCTAAAATAGCATATAGTTTGTTTTCAAGCATTTTTTTAGCCTCTTCCGTAGGAACAATATCTATTCTTTCCCAATCGTATGTGGATCCAACTTTATGTATCTCATTTTTAAAGGGTAAGACAAACAGATTCCTGTTGTAAATAAACTCTAAAGCAGGGCTTATTGTTGCAAAAATTAATTCTCCTTTCACAGGCCTGAATGGAAGCCATCCAAATAGTTTGCTATTAGAAGCACGTACCCCATTACAAAAGATGATCTTTTCTGATGTGAATTTCCCATATTGAATAGCTTCGGCATTCAATTTCAGGTTCTTCTCCACAAACTGATGATTGAAATATTTTCCGTATTCCTGAATACGTTTTCTGACAGAATCTACAAATTCCGGGATATCCAGAAATCCTGCCGCCCGGACATGAGCCCCTCCAAGTTTTTCATTTATTCGGAGCGCCTTTGATTTAAAGTTGGCAGGAATCATAAAAGTGTTGTCTTCCGTAGTGTTAAAATCAGGCATAATTTTATTTTGCTCCTGTAAGTCGATAAAAGGCCTGTAAAGGGGTAACCTGTAAAAAAATTTTGATCTGAGTTCTTTTTCTGCCTCGGGATAAAAATCATGCAGGTAGGGGAACAGCTTATCAGCCTTCCAGGTTTTTACAAATCGCCGGCCAGTGACAGGGTTAAACAACCCCGCAGCTACGCTTGAGGAATAATTATCTTCAGGCAAATCATAAACAAGTATTTTTTTATTTCTTTGCAGCAGTTCATATGCTATAAGACTGCCGGCTAATCCTTGCCCTACAATGATGTAATCAACCTTCATGTAAATAATATACTTGTTTGATTTTGGTAGTTTTACGAGCAAATTTGTAATAAATTTGAGTGATATGGTATCTATCGAAGTTTTTTGTTTCAATGCCTTTGCTGAGAACACCTTTTTAATCATGAACGATTCAAGATGCATTATTGTGGATCCCGGATGCTATGAGCCGGAGGAATACGATACCTTGAAAAAATATATATCTGATCATGATCTAACTCCTCAATCCATAATTAATACCCATTGTCATATCGATCATATTCTTGGAGTGGATAAATTGAGGGATTATTATAGCATCCCCTTTTACTTTGGGAAGAATGATCTGCAGGTGCTCCAGAGTGGCAAGCTGATTGCTCCTGCATATGGATTTAATCAATATAGAGAACCGGAATATGATGGTTTTCTTTCTGAAGGAGAAGTAGTAAAGCTGGGTAATAGTACACTTAAGGTCATTGATGTCCCGGGTCATTCTCCTGGTCATATAGCCCTTTATGCAGAAGACAGTAAAGTTTGTTTGGCCGGGGATGTGCTCTTTCAACATAGCATAGGGAGGACTGACCTCCCGGGTGGAGATTTTGATACACTGATCAATAGCATCCGGAATAAACTCTTTGTGTTGCCAGGTGACGTGATCGTATATCCCGGACATGGACCAGAAACTTCGATCTCAGCAGAAAAAAGAGACAATCCTTTTTGTGGAGATAATGCTCAAATATGAATCTGATTAAATATATCCCCAATACTTTCACCATTCTTAATTTACTTTCCGGATGTATGGGCCTCATATCACTTTATGAAGGAAACCTTGTCCATGGGGCGATTTTTATCCTGATTGGCGCTGTATTTGATTTTTTAGATGGCTTTTCGGCGAGGATCCTGAATGCTATGTCACGTTTAGGCAAAGAATTGGATTCACTTGCAGACCTGATCACCTTTGGGGTTTTACCCGCATTTCTCCTCTATCAAATGATTCTGGTACATGGAACACCCTATATTTCTTTAATATCCCTGCTTGTGGTCATAGGTTCAGCATTCAGATTGGCCAGGTTCAATATTGATGAAAGTCAGAAAGAAATATTTAAGGGAATGCCAACGCCGGCCAATGCGTTTCTGATTGCCGGATTGGTATTTTGCTGGGATGCTGACTGGGAATTATTTTCAATTATATATGGCAATTTATGGGGGCTCGTAGTATTCACCATAATTTGTTCGTTCTTATTAAATGTGCCCTTAAAGTTCATGTCTTTTAAGATCAAAGAGTTTGTTATTGGGGGGAATGAATTTAGTATTTTACTTGCTCTTGTATCTATTCTATTACTGATCATTTTTAACTTCAAAGGAATATTCCCCGCCACCTTGTTTTATGTGTTACTTTCCCTTGTGCAGAATACATTTATTAGAAAGGCTTTGTCTTGAATCCTGCATAATGGATCACGGAAGCTCCATTATTTTTAAAATAGCCTGATTATTAGGTAAATAGTGCTTATTTTTGCTGTCCCGATAATAAATATTACAAGCGGGAAGGCGTTTATATAGGTAAAAGGAATTTGAAAACAGTGGGCAAGGTAATTACTTATTTGATTTTAGCTGCTTTCCTTACAGTTAATCACCCCGGTTTTTCCATTAATACAGATAATCCTGAAAGATTTGTAATTGAATGGAATGAACCTGCCCCTATAGCCATTCCAGATGGCGGCATTAAAAATGTATTGAATTTCGAGCAATCTATACATGTTGCCGAATATTCATACCTGCCCATCCTCCCAATAAAAATTCCAGACAAAGAGGTTTTTGATATTCAAATTATACCGGACCAGATGCTTGATCTAAGTCCAGTTGAAATGGATCTGATGGAAATTAAAGAAATCAAAAACTTGCCCCGGATCAAAACAAGGCCTGTATATTACGGGGGTCAAGTCGGGACACAGGTTTGGATTCTTCCTTTTTACACCGACAGCCTGTCCGGAGATATTAAGAAAGTATTATCTTTTTCCCTACACTACAAAGAAAGAAGCTCATCAGCAACAGAGGAGGCTATTTATCGCAAATCTGATCTTTTTGAGTCCGTTCTGGCCTCAGGAGAATGGCACAAAATCGCATTAACAGAATCAGGTGTATATAAAATAGACTTCAGTTTTCTGGTAAGCCTGGGGATCAATCCTGCTGCCATCGATCCAAGGAATTTGCGGATCTTCGGGAACGGCGGGTATCTTCTACCACAGAAAAATGATGAGCCTGTACCCGATGATCTTGAAGAAAACAGTGTTATTGTGATAGGGGAAGAAGATGGTCAGTTTAACCAGAATGACTACATTCTGTTTTATGGATTATCACCACATAAATTGGAGTTAAAAGAGGGCTCTGAAGGATATTATGTAGATTATACAAACAATATATATTCTGATACTACTTTTTACTTTCTGAACATCGCCGATACACCTGGCATGAGAATAACCGATAAAGAGGACCTGGGTGAAAATTATCCAATTATTAAAACCTTTGATCAGCTTTTAAAATATGAGCTCGATCAATTGAGCATACTGAAATCCGGGAGGGAATGGTACGGTGAAAAATATGATTTAAAAACCGTCTATAATTACGAGTTTGAAACACCGGGTTTAGCAGAAAATGAGGAGTTGAAGATAATAAGTTCTGTAATGGCAGCTTCTTATAATCCTTCCTATTTCGAACTGGAAGTAAATGGTTTTACCGTTGGACAACAGGAGATGGACGTCATACCGGAGACAAAGTATGGCATTAAGGGTAAGACCAGAACGGATACATTCAGTTTAAGCACCAGCATCTTTCCCGGGATTACCGATAAACTGGATTTGAAGATGCGGTATGTTAAAAGCAGCAGTGCGGACCTGTCTGCCGGATACCTTGATTTTTTTAATATATGGTGTAAAAGGGATATAGGGATTTATGAGAGCCAAACTTATTTTCAGTCTATTGAGAGTTTAGAGAACCCGTTTTCTACATTTTCAATAGCAGATGATGGATCAGATTATACCATTTGGGAAGTAACCGATCCATTTCATCCTTTAAACCAAAGGTTTTCCACAGGAAATGACAGGAGCTTATTTGGCACAGAAACCACGCAACTGAAGAAATTTATTATTTTCTCTAACAACAATCTTCTGGTACCGCTTCCTGCCGGAGGGGTGGCCAATCAGGACCTGCACGGTAGGCCAACTGCCGAATTTATTATAATCACACATCCGGATTTAACCATGTCTGCCGAACGATTAAAGAACCACAGGGAGCAAAGAGGAATATCTGCCGAAGTTGTCACTACCACCCAGGTATACAATGAATTTTCATCCGGGGCTCTTGATATATCAGCAATCAGGAATTTTATCAAGTTCAGATATGACAATGCGGGTGGTTCAAATACCTTGAAATACGTATTACTCCTGGGTCGCGGATCCTACGATTACAAGGACCGTATTGAAAATAATACAAATTTAGTTCCCATTTATGAATCCCGGAATTCCCTGCATC
Organism: Cyclobacteriaceae bacterium; assembly: GCA_024644875.1. Lineage (GTDB taxonomy): Bacteria > Bacteroidota > Bacteroidia > Cytophagales > Cyclobacteriaceae > JAGTVG01. The sequence goes on along the minus strand of JAHEGY010000105.1, from coordinate 4,662 downwards.
CTATTTATAGTTTTTCCTCTGATGATTATTATGGATTTATGGATGATGGCGAAGGGGAATGGGAAGAAAGTTTTCTTGGCGACGAGGTTATGGATATTTCGGTGGGTAGAATTCCGGTAGTAAATTCTTTTGAAGCCAGTGATGTTATCAATAAAATAATAATTTATGAATCAGATCCCAGGTGTTATGGACCCTGGAGGAACAACATTCACTTTGTAGCTGATGATGGAGACGGCACAGATGGTATACGGCATTCAAACGATGCTGAGAAGCTATCGGTGATGGTTGACACGGCTTACTCCAACTTCAATATTGGAAAAATATATGTTGACGCTTACCCTCAGATTATAGAACCAAACAGGCAGGAGTCTCCCGAAGCAAGAAAAGCGGTGGATGATGCCATTAAAGGCGGCACCCTGATCATGAACTTCACGGGACATGGTAATGAGTTCCAATGGACATCCGAAAAGATACTGGATAATTCCATGGTTACACGTTGGGAGAACCTCTATCAATTACCTTTCCTGGTAACAGCAACTTGTGAGTATGGACGTCACGATGATCCGGTTTTACGATCCGGCGCTGAGTATGCCATGATCAACAAAAGGGGAGGTGTTGTAGGATTGGTAACTACCTCCAGGCCAGTTTTTGCTTCTACCAATTATATTATGAACAGGTCATTCTACGGTCAGGTATTCCGAAAAGTAGAGGGCAAATATCAGACCATTGGGGAGGTATTTAAAAACACAAAAAATGGGAGCCTGAACGGATCTGTAAATAGAAATTTCTCATTACTGGGGGATCCATCTATGAAACTGGCTTATCCTGATCAGGATGTTGTTATTGAAGAAATCAATGAGATCCCGGTTGATGCTCAGATTGACACCTTAAAAGCCTTAAAGAGTGTAAAAGTTTCCGGCAAAATCATAAATTCCAACCAGTCACATCTGTCAGATTTTAATGGTGTTCTTACAGCTACCGTGTATGACAAAAAGGAGCAGGCTCAAACCCTGGGAACAGAAGATCCTGTTATGAATTATGAAATAAGAAAAAGCCTGATATTTAAGGGCGATGTTTCGGTAAATAACGGAAATTTTGAATTTCAGTTTGTAGTCTCCAGGAATATCTCCTATGAAATTGGAGACGGAAAGATCAGTCTTTATGCTGTGAGTGATAATGCTGATCTGGATGCGGCAGGTTCGAATATTGATATACCAGTCGGTGGCAGTTCGGATGACTTTGTTCCGGATGAATTAGCCCCGGAAATTGAAATGTATCTTGAGGATACCACTTTTACAGATGGTGAGCTGACCAGTGATCATCCAAGGCTTATTGCCCATCTATTTGATGAAAGCGGCATCAATATCACCCAAAGCCAAGTCAGTGACGGGATTTTGGCTACTATGGATGACGAAGTGAATTATACCCTTAACAATTTCTATAAAGCGGATATAGATGATTTCCGAAGCGGGACCTTGAAATATCAATTTACGGAACTGGAAGAAGGCCAGCATTATATAACCCTGCGGGTTTGGGATACTTATAATAACATGGCGGAAGAATATCTGGAATTCATTGTAGGGGAAAGTCATGAGCTGGTCATAAAAAACTTATTAAATTATCCGAATCCCTTCCGGAATGAGACTACCTTTTCTTTTGAGCATAACAGGTCAGGAGAGGACCTTGAAGTTACAGTACAGATATATTCCAGAAATGGAAGCCTCGTTCGTGTTATCGAAGGAGAAACAGTAAATAGTGAATTCAGGGTAAATGACATCAAATGGGATGGAAGGGGTGGATCGGGTAAAAAACTAGAGTCCGGTATATACATTTATCGTGTTTATGTTCGTTCTTTAGTAGATGGTGCAAAAAATGAAGATTTCAAAAAACTAGTAATAATTAATTAATTATCTTTGCGATTAAACATATTCATTGAATGATCAAGTATTTAAGATTGTGTTGCGGGCTGATTGCTTTATTGTCTTTCAGTAATTCATCCTTCAGCCAGAACACTTCAATATTAGCGGGACAGGATACATCGAGGAGGGTTATAACCACAGCAGTTCCATTTCTGACAATTGCCCCCGACGCCAGGGGTGGCGGTCTGGGAGATATTGGTGCTGCGACATCTCCTGATGCGGCATCGGGACATTGGAATGCTGCAAAGTTTGCATTTATGGAAAATGACTATGGTTTTTCATTGTCATATACACCATGGTTGGGGAACATCATTAATGATATGTCAATTTCCTATCTTTCGGGTTATTATAAAATAAACCGGGAAAGAGCAGTTGCTATGTCGATGCGTTATTTCGATTTAGGTGAAATTACATTTACTGATATATTAGGTTCAAATATAGGACAGTTCAATCCCCGGGAGTTTGCTCTTGACGCTACATATGCTCAGATGTTATCTGAAAAGATGAGTCTTGGAGTATCTATCAGGTATATAAATTCTAATCTTACCGGGAATGCCTGGAACAGTACCAACAATGCTCAGGTTGGTCACAGTGTAGCTGCTGATATAGCCTGGTACTATAAGCAGGATCTTTTATTGAGTGGGAACAACTCAAATATTGCTGTTGGAGTTGCTATTACCAATATCGGGGCGAAGATGACGTATTCTGATGATAACAACAAGGAATTCATCCCAACCAATTTCAGGGCTGGTTTGAATTTTACCACCAGTGTAAATCCTCAAAATCACTTTTCTTTTATATTTGATTTCAACAAACTTATGGTGCCGACTCCTCCGGTATATGAGATTGACGAAGACGGGGCAATCGTTACTGATCCAAATGGAAATCCTGTGATCAAAAGGGGTAAAGATCCCAACAGGTCATTGATAAACGCCATGTTTACCTCATGGTATGATGCTCCGGATGGATTTTCCGAAGAGATGAAGGAATTCATGCTGGCTTTTGGGTTGGAATACTGGTATAACGATCTATTTTCGGTAAGAGGTGGATATTATTATGAAAATGAATTCAAAGGTAACAGAAAGTTCTTTACCCTGGGGCTGGGATTCCGATATAAAATATTCGGAGTTGATTTTGCCTATTTGATTCCTACGGATTCTAATAATCCACTGGCCAATACACTGAGGTTCTCACTATTGTTTAATTTCGATACCTATAAACAAGACGACTCGATTACAGACGATAATAATTAATGCTTGATAGAACGACGCCTCCTGCTTCACAGAGGATCTCCAGCATAAATTTTACAAAAGCTGAAAACATTTTTTTATCTAATGGTACGCCGGTACATATAATTCATGCTGGACAACATGATATTATTAGACTGGAGATCATCATGAAATCCGGCAGGTGGTTTGAGACAATCAAAGGATCAGCTTATTTTACTTCACAGATGCTGCTGGAAGGAACCTCCGGGAAATCATCCAAAGAGCTGGCGGATATCTTCGAATTTCATGGAGCACATGTCAGTATAAATTCCGGAATTGATTACAATACTTTTGTTATTTACACTTTAAGTTCAAAACTTGGGGAAATTATTGATGTGGTAGGTCAATGTCTATCTGATCCTGTTTTCCCTGATCATGAGCTGAAAATTCAGAAGGATATTCAGAAGCAACAACTCCGGATCAATAATGAAAAGAATAGTTTTGTTGCCGGGAAAGAGATTCGAAAATTGTTATACGGTAATGCGCATCCATATGGCAGGCCTTTGGAGATCGAGGATATGGGTGAAACGTTAAATGCTGGTCTTTTAAGGCAATATTACAGGGAGAGATTACTAGATGATGTTGAAATAATTATCTCAGGCAAGGTTACGGATGACATAATCAGGAACCTTGAAGTTCTGAATTTTCTTCAGGCTGGTAATGTTAAGATACTCAAGCATGCCTTTAATGATTCTGAACGTGTTGAGACTATCATTGAGAAACCTGACAGCCTGCAGTCCTCCATCAGGCTTGGGCGGCGTATAATACATAAGACACATGGTGACTATATCGGGTTGGTTATACTGAACGAGTTATTTGGCGGATTTTTCGGCTCACGGCTAATGAAGAACATCCGGGAGGAAAAGGGTTATACTTATGGTGTTCACTCAAGTATTTTCAGCAATATTCATGACAGCTTTTGGGTTATCGGAACTGATGTGAAGAAGGAATTTGTAAACGATACCATTAAACAGGTATATTTTGAGATGGATCGTTTAGGAAGTGATTGGATTAGCAAGGAGGAACTGGAACTGGTTCAGAACTATATGCTTGGACATTTCATTTCCAGTCTCGAGACCTCTTTCTCTCTGGCTGATAAATTCAAGAACATTCATTTTTTTGGCCAGGACTATAGTTTTTATGATCAATATGTTGATACTATTAATACCATTACACCACAGCGTTTGAATGAACTTGCCAATATCTACCTGAAACCAACTGCATTCAAAAGGGCTGTAGTGGGATAGTACAGGTTTTAATTCTCTGATAAGCTTTTTGGATCCTTAAGCCAAAGAGGAACAAGGCCAGCACCAAATAAGGAAGGAATCCCGGACACCGATCCTGTTCAGACAATAAAAAAAGCCTCACTGAAAAACAGCGAGGCTTTAATAATAAACTGGCAACGACTTACTCTCCCACGTTTTATCGCAGTACCATCAGCGCTGGCGGGCTTAACTTCTCTGTTCGGAATGGGA
>JAHEGY010000198.1 GCA_024644875.1 Cyclobacteriaceae bacterium | reverse complement strand
GTGATCCAGAAAATATATGGGGCCGGATTGAGGAAATTTGTCACCACACCCTTTCTGATTGACCTGGCTTTAACATCGGCGCCAACATCAAATTCTTTCATTTTAAAACTGTCAATCGCCAGATAACCGATAAACAATCCCCCACCTAAAGACAACAGACCGTATACCAAATCGCTGTTTGCAAACTGGTCGATTATAAAAAAACTGATGATCACTATAGGAATATCAGTAATTAAGGGTGCAATGGCTACTTTTATTCCTTCCTTGCGTCCATAATTCAGGGTTTCAGATACTACCAGCGTGAAGAGCGGGCCGGGCGAAAGTCCTGAAGAAAGACCCAGCGTGATTCCAGTAACAAGATAGAAAAGCATTTTTAAAACTATATTCTCGCCTGATAGGTATAAAGGTCGTAATACCTGCCTTGCAATGCAATTAATTCATCATGAGTACCCCTTTCCGCTATTTTCCCTGCTTCCACCACCAGGATCTGATCAGCCTGACGAATGGTGCTTAGCCTGTGGGCAATAACAATGGTCGTTCTTCCATGCATAAGCTGTGCCAGACTGTCCTGAATGAAAGCCTCACTTTCTGTATCCAGGTTAGAAGTCGCTTCATCTAATATCAAAATCCTTGGATTTGCCAGAACTGCACGGGCTATGGCCACACGCTGCCGCTGACCGCCGGATAATTTGACACCCCGCTCCCCTATTAAAGTGTCCAGCCCATCCTCAAACCGGTCGGTGAACTCACTGACATGTGCAGCCTTGACAGCATGAAGAAGTTCCTCCTCGCTGGCATCCGGCCGTGGGAAAAGAATATTGTCCCGTATTGTCCCTTCAAACAGAAAATCATCCTGCATAACGACACCCAGTTGTGCCCGGTAACTGTCCAGTGTAACGGTAGATAGATCTACCCCATCAATTGATATGGTTCCTTCCTGAGGAACCAGGAAGGAGGCTGAAAGCCCGGCAATAGTGGTTTTCCCGGAACCGGAACTGCCTACAAGTGCGGTAACCGAACCCGCAGGGCTATTAAACGATATATCTTCAATAACTTTATTTCCTTCCTCATATGAAAATCCGATCCCTGAGAATTTCATATCCCCCCGTATTTTTGGAATAGAGACCTTTCTTTTTGGATCATCAATTTCACGATCTTTGCTGATCAATTCTTCTGTCCGGTCAAGTCCGGCCAAACCCTCTGTGATCTGGCTGCCGATATTACTCATTTGAACAATTGGTGCGATCATAAATCCCAGGTAAAGTATAAATGCGAAAAAGTCTCCGACCGTCATATCACCCTTTACGATCATATAGCCACTTATGGCCATAATGCCCACTGTGGCAAGTCCCAGCAGTAGGGTCGCTGAACTGGTCACCAGGCTGGTAGAGGTCAAACTTTTTCGTACATTTCTGAAAATATGCTCCACGCCATCGGAAAAGGTATTGATCTCCTGCTTTTCTGCATTAAAACCCTTAATGATCCGAATACCTCCCAGGGATTCTGTCAGCCTTCCGGTGACATCAGCATTTATCTTTCGTCTTTCCCTGAATATAGGTCGGATATAGGCAAAGGCCTTTAAGGAAATAAAGCCAAAAATGGCCAGAGGAATAACCACATATAAGGTCAGCAAAGGACTAATATTTATTAATAAGACCAGGGCAACAATTGAGGTCAGCACACCGCCAAACAACTGAACGAGCCCGGTCCCAACCAGGTTGCGGACCCCTTCTACGTCGGTCATGATCCGGGATACCAGTTCGCCCGACTTGGTATTATCAAAGAACCTGACAGGCAGATAAATCACATGCTGCTGGACCTGAGACCTTAATTTGGAGATTAGGTGTTGCGCTTCAACGCTCAGAATCCTTGTCAGGAAAAAAGAACTCGTGGCCTGGATAATAATGGCGCCGGAAACACCAAGCAGAAGCACCTTCATAAATTCCAGATCACCATTGGCAATTACCTCATCGATCAGGTATTTTGAAGCACCCGGGAGCACCAGACCTGAAAGCCGGTTAATAACAATCAGGAATAATCCAAATAATAATATCCGACGCCTTGGCCAGATAATGGTTCGAAATACTTTTTTTAACGATGCACGATATTTTGCCATATTTGAGATTATTTAATGCATGAATTAGCTATGAATCCAAAACTAACAGAACCTGCAAAGTAATTCAATTTCTATGAGGTAATAACATCATCTTCGGATAAATGTTAATTTTCATCAGGTTTAATTAAAAATGATTGAAAACATATCATGATCGACGTTTTTCAAGTACTTTTAAACTTTCAGAAATGAACTGATGGGAAAAATTACATCCGAAGAGAAGAAAAAAACAGCCAAGGAGATCATTTGTTTCCATTGCGGAGACCATTGCAGGGAAGATCATGTGATTTTTGAGGAAAAAGATTTCTGCTGTAACGGTTGTAAAACAGTATATGAGATATTAAAAGATAATGATCTCTGCAACTATTATGATCTTGAGAATAGCCCGGGGATCTCCCTGAAAAGCAAGGATTTTGGTGATAGATACAATTTCCTGGATAATTCAGAGATCCAGGAGCAGATCTTGGATTTTAAGGATGGCAATACGGCCAAGGTGAATTTCTACATTCCTGTAATTCATTGTTCCTCCTGTATCTGGCTGCTGGAAAACCTTTATAAACTGAAAGAAGGCATACGCTATTCCCGGGTTAATTTTACAAGGAAAGAGGTCTACATAGATTTTAATCCCCATGAAATAAGCCTGAAGGAAGTGGTCATGACCTTATCCACTATAGGTTATGAACCCTTTATCAGCCTGGAACAGGAAGAAAAAAAGACCAGGAAATCAATTAACCGTAATCTGATCATCAAGATCGGTGTGGCTGGTTTCAGTTTCGGGAATATCATGCTGCTGAGCTTTCCGGAGTATTTTGGCTTTGAAGGGATCGATGATGTCCTTATCCGGAAATTTATTCTCTGGTTAAATGTTCTATTGTCCCTTCCTGTCGTTTTTTATTGCAGCACCGATTATTTTAAATCAGCTTTTTCCGGATTGAAACAAAAGTATATCAACATTGATCTGCCGATCTCCCTGGGTATTATAACACTGTTTCTGGTAAGCTTGATTCATGTCATATTCAACCTGGGCCCGGGTTATTTCGATTCACTGGCCGGCCTCCTGTTCTTTTTGTTGATCGGAAGATGGGTTCAGAACAAAACATATGAAGGATTATCATTTGAAAGAGACTACCGCTCTTATTTCCCTCTTGCAGTGAACCGTCTTGAAAATGAAAAGGAAGAAGCTGTCCCTGTTAAAAATCTGAAGAAATCCGATATTATCAGGGTAAGGAACGGGGAGATCATTCCTGCCGACAGCATCCTGCTCAGCAAAGAGGCGAATATTGACTACAGTTTTGTTACCGGTGAATCCGATGCGGTTCAAAAGAACAAGGATGATTTGATATACGCCGGTGGCCGCCAGGCAGGCACCTCGGTTCTTTTAAAAGTACAAAAACCTGTTTCACAGAGTTATCTTACCCAGTTATGGAACAATGAAGCCTTCAAGAAGGAAGAAAACAGTGAGTTTGAGAGCCTGGTAAACAGGATCAGCAAATACTTCACCATCTTCGTTCTGCTTATCGCACTGGCCGGATTATCCATATGGCTGACCATCGACATAAACAAGGCCTGGTTCGTTTTTACGGCGGTATTAATAGTAGCATGTCCCTGTGCCTTATCATTATCAACCCCATTTACCCTCGGTAATTCCATGAATGTGTTTGGCAGGAATCATTTCTATCTTAAAAATACCCTGGTCATTGAAAAACTGACCCATATTACACATATCGTATTTGACAAAACAGGCACGCTGACTGAAAACTATGCGGGTTCGATTACATTTGAAGGTAAGCCATTAAACAAGAAAGAAAGTGCCTGGGTGACAGGTCTTGCAGCAAATTCCACGCATCCTCTGAGCAGGAAACTCATAAAGCAGCAAGAGGGCCTGTCTGAACTTTCCATGCTTGAAATAAACAATTACAGGGAAATAAGGGGTAAAGGGATACAGGGCGAGGTGGACGGTCATCAGGTTAAGATTGGATCACTTCAGTTTATGAATGGTGAAGGTTCAGAAAAAGAAGGAGCAAATGCTTATTTATCAATTGACGGTGAGGTCAGGGGTACTTTCAGAATTAACAATGTTTACAGGAAGAATATCCGGGGATTGATCCGGAATCTGGCCAACCGGTATAAGTTCAGTGTATTGTCCGGTGATCACGAAGGTGAGAAAGAAGCCCTGGAGAAAATATTCCCTGATAGTACCTCCATGTTTTTCAGCCAGAAACCGGAAGATAAACTGAAATACATAAATACCCTGCAGGAAAAAGGAGAGGATGTATTGATGCTGGGTGATGGCTTGAATGATGCGGGCGCTTTGGTAAAAAGCAATACCGGAATTGCTGTTACGGAGGATATTACCTCTTTTACTCCGGCAAGTGATGCCATACTGGATGCTGACAGGTTATCGGATCTCGACAGGTTCCTTCGGTTTTCGGAGACATCCAGGAATATCATTTATCTCAGTTTTGTTATCTCATTTCTGTACAATATTATAGGAATGAGCTTTGCGGTTTTCGGTAAGTTAACGCCTATTGTAGCCGCTATCCTTATGCCTGCCAGCAGCATATCCGTTGTATTTTTTGCTACCTTTGCAGTTAATACTATGGCCAAAATCAGAAAATTGATCTAATGTCAGTTATCATTCTTCTTATTATTTTCAGTGTAATTGTTGCAACGGCTTTTCTTATAGCATTTATCTGGGCTGTCCGTTCCGGCCAGTTTGATGATACCAAATCACCTTCGGTCAGAATGCTGTTTGACGAGGAACCAACTGAAAAGGATAAAAATAACCAGAGTAAAGAGTAAAATATGCCAATGTCCATAGATACCTTGCGGGTAGGTCACCGTTATATTCTAAAAAATTATGGAGAGACCACAGAATTCGAACTAGTTCGTATTGAGAAAGAAGATGATTATATAATCCGTGACCTGAACAGCCTTGAAGTATATAATTTGAAAGTGTTAATAGAATATGGCAAAGGTAAGGATTATGATCTCTATGAATTGGAAGAAGAATAGAGCCTTTATATTATTAAGATGATGAAATAAGCCTAAAACTGTTGAGGCATATTATCCATCGTATGATCCCTCTTCATATAGCCGTCTACGGAAAACCGGCCCGGCCCCCATATCAGGTAAAAGATCAACAATGCAAACATAATAATTGAAAAGGTCAGATCTGAAAATACACTGAAGAAGCCCTTGTCAGCCAGGCAACAGAATATTGATCCAAAAAACACAGGCAGCTGAAATATAATAGCAATACGAGTGATCAGGCCAATGGCGATCAAAATACCACCGACCAGGTATGTAAAGGCGACATGATGCTCCACGATAAAAGTCCATCCGGAGATCTTACTGTTATCCAGGATTTGTATCAGCGCTTCAGGATTATGAATAAAATAAATCCC
>JAHEGY010000104.1 GCA_024644875.1 Cyclobacteriaceae bacterium | reverse complement strand
AATTTAAGTTCAATGATCTCTTCGATTCCATTTTTACCAAGAATTACAGGAGTTCCAAGATAGCAGTTATCAATGCCAAATTCACCTTCCAGCTTGACACAAACAGGGAATACCCTTCTCTGATCACGGACAATGGCTTCTGCCATCTGTGCAGCTGCTGATCCGGGTGCATACCATGCAGAGGTACCCATCAGTTTCACCAGTTCCCCGCCACCTTTCTTTGTTCTCTCTACAATAGCATCCAGTGTATCCTTATCAATCATATCCGTGACTGGAATACCTGCAACCGTAGTATATCTTGGCAGAGGGACCATAGTATCACCATGGCCACCCATGATCATAGCCTGGATATCTTTAGGAGAAACATTCAGGGCTTCAGCTAAAAAGGCCCTGTACCTGGCTGTATCCAGGATACCAGCCATACCCATGACTTTTGTCCTTGGCATTTTAGAAACCAGGTGTGCCTGATAAGTCATAACATCCAGAGGATTGGAAACCACGATAATTATGGCTTCAGGAGAATGCTTAACAACATTTTCAGTTACACTTTTTACGATACCAGCATTTGTTTCTATTAGGTCATCACGACTCATCCCCGGTTTTCTTGGTAATCCTGATGTAATAATAACCACCTCTGAACCAGCGGTTTTAGTATAATCATTAGTTACACCCACAGTACGGGTGTCATACAGATCGACAGGAGCTTTCTGCCAGATATCAAGCCCTTTGCCTTCGGCTAATCCTTCTTTGATGTCAACAACGACAACTTCATTGGCGATTTCACGATAAGCCAGTACATCGGCTGATGTGGCCCCTACATTCCCAGCACCAACTACAGTAATTTTCATGATTAGTTTATTTAAAAGTTCAAAATAATTATAAAAAATAGCAAATCAAATTTAGCCAATTAAGCCTTAATAATCTAGGTATAACCCAAGGAATTGAGAAGAATTATCAACTATTAGACAACTATTTCTGGAAGGTATCCGATAAATTAAAAAATCCTAATGAAGAGCGGTACGTATCGAATATTTTTTTATTGAATTCATTGTATAATTCAGCGATGCTGGTCATCATTTTCCCTTTAATTCTTGGTCGGCTTTCGAAGATCTCCATGATGTTCACTTTGGGAAGTACATAAAGCTCGGCAATCTCACTCATAACTATGGCAGTATACATCCTCGAGCTCACATCAAGAAATGCATTATGACCAAAAAAACCGCTTGATTTCAGGATCATTAAAACCTCAAACTGGTTGTTCACATCAATATTCAGGGAGACCTTACCACTCTTTACGATGTAAAATGCATTGCTAGGGTCATTACGAAAGAATACTACCTCGTCCTCTTTATATTGCCGTAAATGAAGAAAGGGAAGGAACAAAGACATCTCCTCATAATTCAACTGCTCAAATGGCTTTACCTTTGAAAGTGATCTGAACAAATTCAGTTCCTTGGCAGTATATGATTTTTTAAAAGGATTAATCATCCAGCTCCTGATATATGATCTTTAAGATTTTTCTGGTTTTGCTGTCAATCCTGAACCGGTCATCGATCCGGTGTCCGGCCACCCAGGCAATTGAGTCTTTTGAAAGCAAGACCATTATTCTTTTTTTCAAGTTTAATGGAATTTTCTTATCTATCATAAAATCACTCAGCTTTTTTTTGCCTTTCATCCCCAGTGGCACAAACCAATCCCCTTTTTCCCAGTTCCTTAAAACAAGCGGATAATGTAACTTTTCCAGATCCAGATAGGCAATATGCCGGTCGGGACTCAAAACAGGTGTGGTTTCCAATATCTCAAATGTGAGGCTAAACCTGTCGGTAACCAGCAATTTATCCTTTAAACTTATTCCAAAACGCTCCTCTGCCTGTTGCCTGGTGCTGATAATAAGGTGATCCCGGTCGATATTAAGGGTAAATCCTTCTGAATAAAAGACCTTCCCGGCATCATTTCCTAAACCAGCAATTATAGATTCGCACTGGTCATAGTTGAATCCATATTTACTGATAACTTCATATAACAATGCGGGTTCATTGGCTTTTGAGAAGAAATCATTTTTCAGATAGATATCTTTCCCTTTTTCAAACATATATGATGCCTTTTCTGTTTCCAGCCAGTTATTGACAAACTGCTGAATACCCGCCAGGCGTTCAAGGGTATTTCTGATAGTAAGGTCAAATCCAGGATTAACATGCCTGAAATCGGGAAGGATCTTATGCCGGATATAATTCCTGTGGTATTTTACAGATGCATTTGAACTGTCGTTCCGGAAGTCTATGTTATTTTCGGAGGCATAGGCTTCTATTTCTTCCCGGCTGGCAAATAACAACGGCCTGATCACATTCCCGGATTTTGCGGGTATCCCTGTCAATCCCTTAAGCCCTGTCCCTTTTATTAAGTTGAACACCATGGTCTCAACAGAATCATTGAAATTATGGCCAGTAGCAACATAATGATATCCTTCCCCTGACCTGATCTCTTCAAACCAGTCATACCTTAGTTCACGAGCAGCCATCTGAGTCGAAATCCGCTTATCTGAGGCCATTTTTTCGGTTTCAAAATGTTCTATATAGCAAGCGACATCTCTTTCTTCGGCAAGCTTCTTTACAAAATATTCATCCCCATCCGACTCATCGCCCCTCAAACCAAAATTACAGTGGGCCAGGCCCGTTTTATATCCATTTTTAAGAAAGAGGTCGAGCATGACAACGGAGTCCACTCCTCCGCTGACTGCCAGGAGGATCCTGTCTGTATCCTGGCACAGATCTTTATGCCTGATGAATTCTCTGAGACGGTCAACCATAATTTAAAGTTATACTATTTTTATACCTAATCGCAGATTTTTACTTATAAAACATATGTTAAAGGTACTTTCCGTAATTAGTGATAATCTGGACATTTCAGGTTAAATTTGCTAATGTTATTCTTAAGAAATTGATAAGAACGTATATCATATTGGCCATTTTGATGATCGCGATGCTCTCGCCGGCTTTCTCGCAGCGCAGGGTTAAAATAGAGCATTCAGATTATACAGAAGGGGGACGGAAGGACGGCCAAAGATATTTTAAAGTGATCGGTAACGTTTACTTTATCCAGGATAATACGAATATCTGGTGCGATTCAGCCTTTCTCTACAGGAAAGATAACAGGCTTGAAGCTTATGGTCACATCCGGATCTTCGATGCCATCGATTCAGTCACTATTACTTCTGAGCGGCTGGAATATGACGGTGATTCCCAATTTGCCAACCTGAGGGACAACGTTGTGTACAGGGAAGATTCGGTATCATTATTTACTGATTTCCTGGATTATGACCTTTTTTCGAAATCTGCTATTTTCTTCAATGGGGGGAAGATAAATGATGGCGAGAATATACTGACCAGCAAAAAGGGGTATTATAACGCTGCCGGCAAATCCATGTCGTTCAAAACAGATGTGGAACTGGTGAATCCTGAGAATACCCTGAAGGCTGACTCCTTGTATTACGATATGGTGACCAAAGTGGCACGGACCATAGGTCCAACGGAGATCATTTCATCCGATGGAACCATTATGAATTCAGAAATGGGTGGGGATTTTAATATGCGGATCAATAAAACGACCATTATGGCTGGAGAAATAGAAACAGAATCCTATATACTCAGGGGGGATGAATTGTATTATGACCGTGATAAAGGCACCAATAGTGCCTCCGGAAATGTTTATATGTTCTCTAAACAAGATGATATTATAATTACCGGGCAGATGGCAGATAATGATGAATTAAATGGGATTACGAAGATCTATGGACAACCGCTGCTGAAGAAACTATTCGAGGAAGACACCCTGTATCTTGTGGCTGATACGCTGGTATCAATGGATGACAGCCTGGACGTAAATAAAAAGTTATTGGCCTACCACAATGTACGAATCTACAGGCAGGAGCTACAGGGAAAAGCCGATTCCCTACTTTATGCCCTGTCGGATTCTGTACTTTATCTATACAATGATCCCATCCTGTGGAGTGACGGAAATCAGATTGAAGCCGACTCTATGAACATTGAATTCAGAAATAACCAGATCCACACTTTAAACCTCCAATTCAATTCATTTATGGTTTTGAAAGATTCTCTGGATCATTATAACCAATTGAAAGGAAAAAACATGACAGGTTACTTCCAGGATAATAAAATTAACCGCCTGAATGTAGATGGGAATAGTGAATGCATATTTTTTGCACTGGATGAAGAAGACGCTTCCCTTACCGGAGTGAATAAGATCCTGTGTAGTTCGATGGTTATACGATTTGTGGATAACAAGGCCGATAATATGTCATTTTATACCAATCCCGAAGCTACTTTTATACCACCGCATGAGCTAAAGGAACCGGATACCAGGCTGAAAGGCTTTGTATGGAGGGAAAGTGAAAGGCCCACCCTGGAAAACATAATCAATCCTCCACCGAATCCGGAGGCAGGATCCCAGGAGGATACTCAAGGGGAATTTAAGGAGGCGCCTTCCAATGCCAACAGGAATAAACCTATACCTGATGGCAAAATACAGAAGTAAGTGACTGTGAATTAGGCTGTTTTGAATATATTAATTTTGCTCCCCAAAATTTTTAAATAATTGTTAATTAAAATGATCTCAAGTATATTTGCACCCTTATGCGAAAAGGAATGCGTATCATATTGCTGAGCTGGCTGGTAACGACTGTAATATTTTCCTCCTGTAATAATTTCCGAAAAATACAGAAATCGGGTGATTGGGAGTTGAAATACAGGGCAGCAATGGAGTATTACGATAAGGAAGATTACTTCAAGGCAGCTACGCTTTTTGAAGAGATCATTCCGATATTACGGGGGCGGCCTGAAGCAGAAAGGGTTCAGTTTTACTTCGCATATGCCCATTATTACCAGAAGCAATATATCCTGAGTTCGCATTATTTTCAAACATTTTTTACGATTTACTCCAGGAGTGAACTGGCTGAAGAGGCCATGTACATGCATGCATATTCTCTCTTTCTGGATTCACCAGACTTTTATCTGGACCAAACGAGCAGCTATGACGCTATTTATTCGATGCAGTCATTCCTGAACACATATCCGAATAGCGGCTATAAGAAACAGGCTAACCAGATCATTGATCAATTACAGGTCAAGCTGGAAGAAAAAGCTTATTCAAATGCCATGCAGTTTTATAAGTTAGAAAAATATCATGGCGGGGAAGGATTAAGGGCGGCTTTAATATCATTTGAAAACTTCCAGAAAGATTATCCTGATTCCAGATTAAATGAGGAGATTAGCTTCTTTACGGTAGAATGCTCCTATAAACTGGCGAAGAACAGTATTAGAAGCCGGCAAAGGGAGCGTCTTATGGAAACCATTGAATTTTACGAATACTTTATTGATACTTACCCGTCGAGTGACAATATCAGAGATGCAGAAAACATCTATATTGATATCCTCGATGATCTTGAGAAACTTGCAAAAAACAATTTATAATAAAAATAAATATTATGTCACTTAATGCTTCATTAATAACCAGGGACACCTATAAGATCAGCGAACCTACAGAAAACCTCTATGAGTCTGTAGCCGTCATCGCAAAAAGGGCCCGGCAGATCTCAGCAAGGCAGAAGGAAGAGCTGAATGCCAAACTGGCTGAATTTGCATCCACAGTTGATAATCTTGAAGAGATCTTTGAAAACCGTGAGCAGATAGAAATATCCAGGTTTTACGAAAGGATGCCAAAACCCACTACAGTGGCGACGGAAGAATTTCTAAATGGAGAACTTAGTTTCAGGATAGCCGACTTTGAAGAAGAGAAGAAGGACTTCTAATATACTATGCTCCGCGGCAAGAAAATATTAATAGGCATATGCGGCAGCATTGCAGCATATAAAATTGCCATCCTTACGCGGTTACTGAAAAAAGAGGGGGCGGAAGTCCAGATAATAATGACTGACTCCGCTCAGGATTTTATAACACCACTTACATTATCAACACTTTCTAAAAATCCCGTTTTTAAGGATTTTCAATCCGACAGTTCCGGGGAATGGAACAGTCATGTTGAATTGGGTCTTTGGGCTGATCTGTTAGTAATTGCCCCTGCAAGTGCCAATACTATAGCAAAGATGGCCAATGGCCTTTGTGACAACCTCCTTCTTGCGGTATATCTTTCTGCCAGGTGCCCTGTATATTTAGCACCAGCTATGGACCTGGATATGTACCAGCATCCGGCTACATTAAATAATATTGAACAGTTACAGTCCTATGGCAATTCCATAATCTCTGCTGAGCATGGTGAACTGGCCAGCGGCCTGGTAGGAGAAGGAAGAATGGCAGAACCGGAATCTATCCTGGAGGTTATTGAAACCCACTTTAAAAAAAAAGAAAAGTTTGAAAACCTGACAGCCCTGATTACAGCGGGTCCAACTTACGAATCCATTGATCCTGTGAGGTTTGTTGGCAACTATTCTTCTGGAAAGATGGGCTATGCCCTTGCACAACAACTGGCCTACAGCGGAGCAAATGTAAAACTGGTATTAGGCCCGGTCTCCATCGATATTGACCACCCGAACATTGAAAGAATTGATGTAACCAATGCAGAAGAAATGCTGAAGGCATCAAAAAAAGTCTATAAAGAGTGTCAGATAGCTATTTTCTCTGCAGCCGTGTCAGATTATAAGCCAGCAGATGTAGCTGATCAAAAAATCAAAAAAGAATCTGACAGCTTTAATTTACAAATGAAAAAAAATCCTGACATCGCCTATGAGTTAGGAAAAATCAAGAAGAATAATCAAATTAATGTAGGTTTTGCACTTGAAACAGAAAATGAAATTGAAAATGCTTCGTTAAAACTAAAGAAGAAGAATTTTGATTTTATTGTTCTGAATTCACTCCGTGATGAAGGCGCGGGTTTCTCTGTGAATACAAACAAAGTTGAGATCATTGATGCCTCAGGCATCAGAAAATCATTTGGGCTTAAACCCAAAGATGAAGTAGCAAAAGATATTATTGATTATTTATATGAAAAGATCAATAGCTAAGAGGTTTTTAAGTTTACTTTTCTTTCTTACCCTTATTCCGGGATTAAATTATGCCCAGGAACTGCTTTGCCAGGTTACTGTGAATGCCCAGCAGGTTCAATCGACAGAAAGGGCCATCTTCAGGGAAATGGAAGTTACCTTTACCCGGTTCATGAACGATATGAAATGGACCAACGAGGTATACCAGGTCCATGAACGAATCAGGTGCAATTTGAATATCACCATAAACAGTATGCCGGCGATAGGCATCTACACAGCCAATGTACAGGTGCAATCCGTAAGGCCAATATACGATACCAATTATGAAACCATAGTTTTAAACTATGCTGATAGAAGTTTTGAATTTCAATATACCGAATCCATGCCCCTGGAATATGTTGAAAATAATTTCAACAACAACCTGGTGTCCATGCTTTCTTTTTACGCCTATGTGATCATAGGCCTTGACCATGATACATTCAGCCTCCTTGGAGGAAATGAATTTTACAGTAAAGCCCTGGCTATAGCAAACCTTGCCCAGCAGTCGGAATCGCCTGGCTGGCAACCATTTGACAATAACCGTAACCGGTACTGGTTAATTGAGAACCTGACCAACAACCAGCTTCAGGGAATCCGTGAAGGCTACTATTCATACCACAGAATGGGCCTGGACAGGTTTATTACAGATCCTGAAGATGCAAGGGTCCAGATACTTGGCGTATTAAAGGAGGTAGAAGAGATAAAAGACCTTTATACCAATTCTATCCTGGTAATTTCTTTTTTTGATGCTAAGACCAATGAATTAATCAATATTTTCAAAGAAGGGAATATTCAGGTCCGGCGTGATGTGTATAATATTCTGACAAAAGTTGATCCCACCAAAACGGAAAGATATAAGGAGATCATCCAGAATTAAGCCCTTTCAAAATTTCTCAGGGATTTAATCGATAAGGTTTCCGAAAATAAATAATCACGGAGTATATTTGTTAACGACCATTGATTGTCAATGTAATCTAAGGGGTCTTATAATTGACCTCTCAATCGTTAAATATTAGATCTTTCCAGCTTAAATTATGTTGATCAGTTTACGTATACAGAATTATGCTTTGATCAGGCAATTAGAGATCTATCCATCTGCCAGGATGAATATTATCACCGGTGAAACTGGTGCCGGGAAATCTATAATGATTGGAGCAGTTGGTTTATTACTTGGCAATCGCGCTGACACCAAAGTATTGTATGATAAGGACCAGAAATGCATTATTGAAGGTGTTTTTAACATTTCTGAATATAATCTTGAAGCATTTTTCGTTTCAAATGACCTGGATTATAATACAGAAACCATCATCAGAAGAGAAATAACCCCTTCCGGAAAATCAAGGGCTTTTATCAATGACACACCGGTCCTGCTGGATGTTATGCGCGGCCTGGGTTCCCATTTAATGGACATACATTCACAGAGTGACTCCTTATTGTTGGGATCGGAAGACTATCAGCTTTCTGTCGTAGATGCCTTTGCACAAAACCAGGCCCTTTTCGAAGCCTATAGAACGGATTTTAAAAATTACAAGACTTTGAAGAGCAAACTGGTCAAGATGGAAGCCGAAGCCGAAGTCATAAAAAAGGAAGCCGACTATAACCATTTTCTTTACGAGGAATTACGAGAAGCTAACCTGCAGGCAGAAGAACAGGAATCATCAGAGGAGGAACTGGCAACCCTTGAGCATGCCGGGGAAATCACTTCCAAATTGATGGAATCTATAGAAATGTTGCAAAACGGTGAATTCTCTGTTCTGGAAAATCTATCCGCCGCCCAGAAATTGCTGGGCTCACTGAAAAATTATTCTCATATTCTGACAGAATTTAATGAACGTCTTCAAAGCTCTTTATTGGAATTAAAGGATTTGACCAATGAAATTGAAAAAGAATCTCAGAAAATCGATAATGACCCGGACAGGATTGAAGAATTACAAAATAGACTAAGTCTGATATACCGCCTGGAACAAAAACACCAGGTATCTTCAATATCTCAGCTGCTGGCAAAAAAAGATGGTCTAGAGGAAAAGGTAAATAAGAATTTATCCCTTGATGAGGAAATCAATGCCTTGAAAAAGCAGGTTGATGAATCATTTGCAGTGCTGACTAAATCCGGGGAAAAATTAAGTGATGCCAGGGTAAAGCATTTTAATAAGATATCCGAAAAAATTGAGGATATGCTGAAAAATCTTGGCATCCCGGAAGCAAAGCTGTTGATAGAACACGATCATGTACCCCCGAACAGTTCAGGTATGGATGAAGTGAGACTAAAATTCAGCGCTAACAAAGGCATAAAACCCATGGACCTTAAGAGTGTGGCTTCGGGTGGAGAATTTTCGAGGTTAATGTTTTGTGTAAAATATATCATCGCAAGTAAAAAAGCCTTACCCACATTGATCCTGGATGAGATTGACACGGGCATTTCCGGTGAGATCGCCATAAAAATGGCCCTTATGATGCAACAGATGTCTGAACAGCATCAGGTAATCGCCATTACGCACTTGCCGCAGATCGCTTCTTCAGGTGATTATCATTACTTTGTCTTCAAAGATAATACCGCTGATAAATCAGTCAGCCTGATCAAAGAATTATCCGGAGAGGAAAGGATTACCGAGATTGCCAAGATGATAGGGGGTGATCATCCGACGGATGCTGCCTTCGAAAATGCTAAAGAATTATTAAGTAAAGCGTATATAAACTAGATAATAATACATTATTTTAATCCTTTTTTAGTAATATTACCGGTCGAAATAAAATCAGAATAAAAATTTAATTATTAACATAAAAAAGTAAAAAAAATCATGGGTAAAACTGCAATTTTTTATGGATCCACAGAAGGCAATACAGAAACGGTTGCCTATAAATTAAAAGACCTGTTAGGCGACGTGGACGTATTTAATGTTGATTCTGCATCAGCTGACGATTTAGGAAATTACGATAATATAATCTTTGGTGCCTCCACATGGGAAATTGGAGAACTTCAGGAAGACTGGGAAACCTTTATTGATGTTCTTGATGATGCTGATTTCAGTGGCAAGACCATCGCCTACTTTGGCCTTGGTGATGCGGATGGATATCCTGACACATTTGTTGATGCTATGGGTATCATTCATGAAAAAATCAAAGATTCAGGTGCTAATTTCATAGGGGCTGTGGGTACTGACGACTATACATTCGATGATTCAGCTGCACTGTATGATGGAAAATTCATCGGCCTTCCAATTGACGAAGATAATGAATCTGATATGACGGATGATAGACTCGAGAAGTGGGTTGCCGATATAAAAGGAAAGTTACAATAGTACCAGAAAAATATAAATAATCTTAAAAGGATATCCGGAAAGGTATCCTTTTTTTATGTCCGCACCTGATGGCTATACTATTTTTTAGGAAAAAATCATGATCTGTGAAAGTGTACTGAAAGTCTTTTTACGGACGTTCATTCCTGCAGGAATTTAAAACCTAACAAATGTCATGTTTTTTGACCTGCTCTATCCATAATTTTGCCGCAGATTTCTTTCCATATGGAACATACAGGTCATATTGAACATGAGGGTGTTGTTTCGAAAATAGATGGCGAAAAAGTTATCGTCAACCTCACAAATGTATCCAATTGCAGTAGCTGTCATGTGCAGGGCATGTGTTCAGTATCTGATGTTGACAAAAAAGAAATTGAAGTCATCAATGACCGGATCAATCCTTTCAAAAGCGGAGATAAAGTTGAGGTCTCTTTCAGTAAAACCTCAGGTCCGAAGGCACTATTCCTGGGTTACGTTTTACCATTCCTGTTTGTCCTGTTAACGCTACTGGTGACTTTCCAGTTTACCGGCGATGAGGCTGTTTCCGGATTATCTTCCCTGGCGATCCTAATTCCTTATTATTTGGGATTATTTATGTTCCGGTCGAAACTAAAAAGAGAATTTGCATTTAGGCTTAAAGCTTCAATGAATAAATGATATGAATCAAACTATAATAATTACAATCGTATCCCTTAGCGGTCTTGGTGCTGTAGCTGCAATGATTTTATATGTGGTGGCAAGGCAGTTCAGGGTAGAAACAGATCCGAGAATTGATGAAATTGAAGAGGTTTTGCCAGCTACCAATTGCGGTGGTTGCGGACAACCGGGATGCCGGGCATTTGCCGAAGCCTTAGCCCAGGCCGTGGATATCTCAGATATGCACTGTCCAGTTGGAGGCAATGACGTTATGAAGCAGGTAGGACAGATCCTTGGCGTGGAGGTAAAAGAAAAGGATCCTTATATCGCGGTTGTTAAATGCTCCGGTTCCTTTGAGCACCGTAAGAAAACGAATGTCTATGATGGTGCACCCAATTGTACTGTAGCATCCATGCTGTATGGGGGTGATACCGGATGTGCTTATGGATGTGTGGGACTGGGTGAATGTGTTGATGCATGCGACTTCGAAGCCATGTATATGGATGAGAAAACCGGGCTTCCTGTAGTTATCGAAGATAAATGTACCGCATGTAATGCCTGTGTAAAAGCCTGTCCTAAAGATATTATGGAATTATGGCCAAGAGGCAGGAAAAACCGAAGGATCTTTGTGGCCTGCATCAATGAGGAAAAGGGCGGTATTGCTAAAAAATACTGCTCAGTGGCCTGTACCGGATGCGAAAAATGTGTTGATGTCTGCCGCTATGATTCCGTCGTTGTGGAAAACAACCTGGCAATTATAGATCCTGAGAAATGTAAGCTGTGTAAAGATTGTGTGGAAGTATGCCCAAGCAAAGTAATTGACATGGTCAATTTCCCTCCCAAAAAAGACCGTCCACCCAGGAAAGACCGGCCGGACCGAAAACTGGCGAGGACAAAAGCTGAGACTGTTGGTGCAGAGGCTAGTGGCGCAGAAGCCGGTGGAGTGGCAACCGCAGTTAAAAATGAACAAACAAAGGCAACAGGAACAGATACGGTTGAAGCTAAAAATACGAATAGTCCGGTCTCAGAATCAGAAACTGGCAATCCTCAAGATCAACCTTCAGGCAGATCGGAACCTAAGCCTGTTGCTAGAACCGAAAAACAGGATTCCGACCAGGAGGATAAAAAAGATAATTCATCAGAAAAAGAAAACAAGGCATAATGTTCATGTTTATATTCAATAAGCTTAAAACATTCCCGAAAGGGGGAATTCACCCGCCTGAGGTTAAAATCTCAGCTGAAAAGCCGATAGAAAGGATTCCCTTACCGGCAAACATAAAAGTCCCGATAGCCCAGCATATTGGCGTTCCTGCAACACCTGTGGTTGAAAGAGGCGGTCTGGTTAAAACGGGGCAGGTCATTGCTAAAACTGCCGGTTTTGTTTCTGCCAATATTCATGCACCGGCCAGCGGGAAAGTAGCTAAGATCAGTGAAGAGTTGGATGTCAGCGGCTATCGCAGGACCACTATTATGATCCGTGTTAATAAAGAAGAGGAATGGGCTGAAGGAATCGACACAACAGATGAGCTCAGATCTGAGATTAGTCTTACACGGGAGCAGATACTTGAAAAGATCCTCGAGGGTGGAATAGTTGGAATGGGAGGAGCAACCTTTCCTTCCCATGTAAAATTAAATGTACCGAGGGGCAAAAAGGCGGATGTATTGATTATAAATGGTGTGGAATGTGAACCTTATCTTACCTCTGACCATCAACTGATGCTGGAGAAGAGTGAAGAACTTATGGTGGGAGTAAGGATCCTGATGAAAGCCCTGGATGTTAAAAAAGCTATTATCGGAATTGAAAACAATAAAAAGGATGCCATAGATAAGCTCTCCCTGATAGCTGAGAAATATGATGATATATCCGTGGATGCCTTGAAAGTCCAGTACCCTCAGGGAGGTGAAAAACAATTGATCAAAGCACTGATCAACAGGGAAGTACCTTCCGGAAAACTACCTATTGATGTCGGTACTGTGGTACATAATGTAGGAACCACTTATGCCGTTTATGAGGCTGTTCAAAAAAACAAGCCACTTATTGAAAGGGTAATCACAGTAACCGGAAAGTCAGTCAAGAATCCCGGTAATTTTATAGCCCGGATAGGTACCCCGGTAAGTGCATTAATTGATGCAGCAGGCGGTTTGCCGGAAGATACCGGAAAGGTATTAAGTGGAGGACCTATGATGGGCAAAGCTTTAAATGACCTGGGGATACCTGTAACGAAAGGAACTTCCGGAATTCTGATATTACCTGAAAAAGAATCTGCCAGATCCAAAAGCAAGGTTTGTATCCGCTGCAGTAAATGTATAAATGTTTGCCCGATGGGTCTTGAGCCGTTCTATTTAATGACTACGATTCAGCGGGGCATGTATGATGAAGCCGAGCAAAACCGTATATTGGATTGTATTGAATGTGGTTCCTGCGCCTACATATGCCCATCAAACCGTGAATTGCTGGACTATATCAGGTTAGGTAAAGCAACCGTATCAAACTTAATAAGAGAAAGACAAAGCGCATAATTTATGGAATCAAATTTACTGACGGTATCTCCATCACCCCATATTCATCAGGAGCAGACCATTTCCCGCCTCATGTGGGATGTGATTTTTGCAATGTTGCCTGCCTTTGCTTTTTCTGTATATGTATTTGGCCTTGGTGCACTGATGGTTACCTTGATTGCTGTTTTATCAGCCGTATTTTTCGAGTATATGATCGCGAAGCACCTGTTAAAACGCGAACCGGACATAATGGATGGGTCAGCGGTAGTTACAGGTATGCTTCTAGCCTTTAATGTGCCCACTAACCTACCCTGGTGGTTGGTGGTCATCGGAAGTTTTGTGGCAATAGGAATAGGTAAAATGTCGTTCGGCGGCCTGGGCAATAACCCTTTCAATCCAGCATTGGTCGGCCGGGTATTTTTATTAATATCTTTCCCTGTCCAGATGACAACCTGGCCTGTACCTTTCGAATCCCGCATGTCAATAACAGATGTTGTCACCGGCGCCACACCATTAGGCTTCATAAAAGATGGGCTTAAGAATGGGGAAAGCCTGATCAGTCTGATGCAGGAAGTACCCGGGCACATAGATTTCTTTCTGGGGACGCAGCCAGGAAGTATGGGTGAAATCTCAGGTCTGCTATTAATAATTGGATTTTTATACATGGTGATCAGGAAAGTGATCACCTGGCATATACCGGTGATTGTTATCGGCACCATGTTCATCTTTTCAGGATTACTCTGGTTCGGCAATCCGGATCGGTTTGTTGATCCGCTATTTCAAATTCTGACGGGCGGAGCATTATTGGGCGCAATATTTATGGCCACGGATTATGTGACCTCACCTATGACCATTCGGGGTATAGTGATCTATAGCGTTGGCATAGGTGTTATAACTATTCTGATCAGGGTCTTTGGAGCCTATCCTGAAGGAATATCCTTCGCGATCCTGATTATGAACGCATTTGTGCCCTTATTAAACAAATATTTAAAACCTTCAAGATTCGGAGAGAAAGTTAAAAATGGCTAAAAAAGAATCAACATTTATCAATATGGTCGCCACCCTGTTTATAGTTACCCTGGTGGCTTCAACTGCCTTGGCTTATGTATATGAGCTGACCAAGGAGCCGATCGAAGCGGCAAAGCTTGCGAAAAAGCTCCAGGCCATCGATGCGGTCGTCCCGGAATACGATAATCAGCCTGTAGCTGAGATGTTTAAAGTGGCAGCAGGTGAAGGCCTTGATAGTCTTGAGTTCTATCCGGCAAAAAAAGGCGGGGAGGTAATTGGCACGGCAGTGAGGTCATATACCAATACAGGATATAACGGGCTGGTGGTATTAATGGTAGGTGTTTTACCGGATGGAACAATTAAAGATATTCAGGTAGTAGAGCATAAGGAAACACCAGGCCTGGGGACTAAGATGGAAAGTCCAAAATTCAAAGACCAGTTTAAAGATATAGATCCATCACAGGTTGTGCTTAAGGTTAAAAAGGACGGAGGTGACATTGATGCTATAACAGCTGCCACAATCAGCTCCCGGGCTTTCTCTGAAGCTACACAATTAGCCGTCGATACATATAAAAAAGGAGGTGACAAATGAGTCAATGGAAGAACTTCGCAAAAGGATTCGTTAAAGAGAATCCGGTATTTGTCCTGTTGCTGGGATTATGCCCCGCATTGGGTGTAACCTCGACTGCCATCAATGGTATGGCGATGGGACTTGCCACGCTGTTTGTATTACTGATGTCAAACATGGTCGTATCACTCATAAAGAATTTTATTCCTGAAAAAGTCAGAATACCTTCTTTTATTGTTGTGATTGCCACCTTTGTAACGGTAGTTGACCTGGTTATGGCGGGATACGCCCCGGCAGTACATGAACAACTCGGCCTCTTTATACCACTGATTGTGGTTAACTGTATCGTTCTGGGCCGTGCCGAAGCTTTTGCATCAAGAAAAAGTTTTATGTCCTCGATGATAGACGGCCTGGGAATGGGTTTGGGATTCACATTCGCCCTGACATTGCTTGGCTCAGTACGGGAGATCCTTGGAAGCCTATCAATATTTGGCTTCAAGTTTATGGAAGGGGATGGCATTCTGGTTTTTATCCTTCCTCCGGGGGCCTTTATAGCATTAGGATACCTGATAGCTTTAATGAACAAATTTAAAAAAGCATAATACTCGATCATGGATTATATAATTATCGTAGTTTCGGCCATATTCATTAATAACATTCTACTTGCTCAGTTTCTGGGGGTATGTCCTTTCCTGGGCGTTTCCAATAAATTATCAACTTCCTTCGGGATGACCGGGGCTGTTATGTTTGTTATGACCTTAGCAACAATTGTTACTTATCTTATCAATCATTATATCCTTTCTCCTTATAATATCGGGTTCCTTCAGACCATCAGTTATATACTGGTCATTGCCTCCCTCGTGCAGATGGTTGAGATCATTCTGAAAAAAGTCAGTCCTGCACTATTCCAGGCTCTGGGAGTCTATCTTCCATTGATCACCACAAACTGTGCTATTCTGGGTGTGGCTATCCTGGTGATACAGAAAGAATATAACCTTATTGAAAGTGTCGTTTTCGCTGTTTCAAACGCCATAGGTTTTGGGCTGGCTCTTGTACTGTTTGCTGGGATCAGGGAGCATATGGACCTTGCAGAAATACCAGCTGGTATCCGCGGGGTTCCGGCAGCATTAATTGTTGCCGGATTGTTATCTTTAGCCTTCATGGGCTTTACCGGTATCGTTTAATTTCATAACTTGATGTAAAAAGAAAACTCATGATAAACCTGTCAGCAAATTATATGGGGATCAATCTTAAAAACCCCATAATCGTATCAAGCTGTAGCCTCAGCCATAGCGCTGAAGGTGTTAAAAGACTGGCAGATGCCGGTGCCGGTGCGGTCGTACTCAAATCAATGTTTGAAGAGCAGATACTGGCTGATGTTAATAAGCTGGAGCTTGAATCATCTGCAATGGCACACCCTGAAGAGATCGATTACCTCAGGCAAATGGGAATGAGCCAGAAATCTGACGAATACCTGAAGATCATAGAGAAATCAAAAGAAACTGTCGACATTCCTGTTATTGCCAGTGTCAATTGTATTTCTGACAGTTCCTGGACAGATTATGCCAAATACATAGAAGCTGTTGGGGCGGATGCCCTTGAGCTTAATATTGCCCTGATGCCAAAAGATCCAAAAGAAGATCCTAATGTTATTGAAAAGAAAATATTCAAGATCATAGAGGTAGTAAAACATAATATCAATATTCCTGTAGCTGTTAAGTTAGGGCCCTATTTCACCTCCATGACCCGTGTGGCGGAAGGTATAAGAAAAAGTGGCGCCAGTGGATTGGTATTATTTAACAGGTTTTACCAGCCGGATATTGATA
Organism: Cyclobacteriaceae bacterium; assembly: GCA_024644875.1. Lineage (GTDB taxonomy): Bacteria > Bacteroidota > Bacteroidia > Cytophagales > Cyclobacteriaceae > JAGTVG01. Next base: position 831 of record JAHEGY010000104.1, on the reverse strand, counting down.
TTGATACTTTCGAGTTCCAGTCTAAGAACAGGTATTCTTCCCCCAGTGAGATGTCACATTCACTTCGATGGATCGCTATTCTATTCGAGAAATTTGGTGGAAGCCTTGTAGGAAATACCGGGATCCATGATGGTGAAGCAGTAGTGAAACAACTGCTTGCCGGAGCTTCCGCTGTTGAGTTATGTTCTGCCTTATACATCAACGGGTTGGGTCAAATAGAGGTCATGCTCTCTTTCCTTGAAAAGTGGATGCGTAAAAATGGCTACAGGGATATAGATGAGTTCAGGGGCAAGATCAGTCAGAAAAACGCACTTCAACCTGAATATTTCGAAAGACAGCAGTATATTAGAGCCCTCGTTGGAGTAGATTAAATAAAAATTTGATGTTAGAGTATTTAAAGAACTTACTCGGGATAGGTAAGCGGAAAGAATTATTGTTAGAAGCCTTAAGAAAAGGATCTTATATCATAGATGTTCGCACCCCGCAGGAATACAGGATGGGCCACATACAACAAGCTGTTAACATACCCCTGGAGCTTATATCGAAGAATGCTGAAAAGATTGGGAAGATTGGCAAACCCGTCATTACATGTTGTCAGAGCGGCGCCAGAAGCGGTAGAGCTGCCAACAGGTTAAGACGTAAGGGTATCCCGGAAGTGCTCAACGGAGGCGGTTGGGTTTCCCTGAAAGACCTGATCAAAGAGGCCTAGTTCTTGCCGGATTATAAATAAGTATCTATTCTGCACTTTAATCAGTGCAGAATACCATTTGAAGCCGGGCAATATTCAGCGCAAAATCCTACTTTTATAACCAATTCATATTTTTTTTTAAA
>JAHEGY010000197.1 GCA_024644875.1 Cyclobacteriaceae bacterium | reverse complement strand
TTAATTATAATGCATCCGGAAAAACCCAGGTACCAGATACCTGAAACAAAGATCAATCCGGGTCTTTTTGGTGCCATGCTGATGGATCTTTCACTCGAGGAAAAAATCGAATTTAAGGATAAAAGGATTATCGCCCATTCCTCTTATACGAAAATCTCAGAAGCTCATAATATTTTACTAAGTAAAATTTCCGCCTCTAAAAAAAGGAAAAGAATTAAAACCTGGATCACTGCTTTTGCCTGGAACAGCAGAAAATACAGGCATATGATTCTGCGAGATCTGGTTTTAAAGGGTAAAGTCAGGATTGAAGAAAGAAGTTTTTTGTTTATACCCTATAAAAGTGCCTTTCTTATTGACAAAAACATAAGAAAAGAGATCCAGAAGGATATCAGCGAAGTTCTGTTAAATAAACAACCTCCTCAGGATGATACAGCCTGTCTTTTAGGGATAATTGACGGATGTAAAGCGTATAAACTAATTACAAAAGATAAAGAATCCCTCAAATCAATAAAACATAATATCAAGGAAATGGTACAGAATGATTCAGTATCAAAGGAAGTTCAGAAAGTCATCCAGGAAATGCAGGCGGCATCCGTTGTAGCTACAAGAGTAGCAACGAGTGGTTAGCTGCAAGCAGCAGCAACAGCAGGAATTACAAATTCTTAGTTATATACTGTCACAACAGTAGGAGCTACCAATTCTTGGTTATATAAGACTATAAGTGCAGGTTCAAGTTCCTGGTCACATCAATATCCTTCGGTCCTTTCTACGATAACCTTTACGGTTCTATCCATAGATCCATATTCATTGCTGACCAGGGCATTGATCTCTGCTGTACCCTCAAAACAGGTACCTGTTTTGAATTCCACCCTGGGCCCCTCCCCTTCAAAACTGCCCGTATTGGATGTCCATACATATTCGAGATTATCCCCAACAGCATTAACCCATACTTCTATAGATTCCCCACCTTTCATTTTCTCTTTTTCAGCATGAATAGAAACGAAAACAAACCTGCCATCAGGTTCTTCCTGAACCAGAATAAATCCCTCTTTATGGATAATCTGTTTTACGCCATCGACAACGAGATTGGTGGTGACTGAATACACCCCTTCACTCCCGTAATATACAGTCGGTGGCAATACACCATCGTAATATTCTGGTTCGCCACCTTCAAAGAACCAGGCGGCTTCTGTCACCCCGGAAGGATTGCTTAAAGTGAAATTTACACCATGAGCGATATATACTCGCTTTACGTCCGAAGTAATGTCAAGTTTCTGGGCTTCATTATCGGAACTGCTGCACTTGATAAGCATCACGCTGAACAATGAAAGTGCATAGATTTGGATTTCCAGGCCTGTTTTCATGGTTAAAAATTCTTTTTTAAGATATTAATTTACCCATAAATTCAGGTGCATTACTTTATGGGTAATCGTAATCCTCCTAAATCTAGGAAAAATTGGAGGAAAACCGCTAGCATTTTCATAAATTTATTACGGGATATGATATATATCATAGTCATTTATTGATCAATATTATATCATTGTTTTTTGATTTTATACAGGCAGGAAACAGATCAATTTTTACACAAAGCCATGATCTGATCCTCAATATTTTTTTAGTAGTAAAATGGATTTCACATCATCAAAATCTATCTAATAAGACAATGGAAGTTAAACGTAGAGAATTCATACGACAGCTCTGTTTTGCATGTGGGAGCATTTCGTTAATCCCTGCCTGCACCTCTGAAATCTCAACATGGAGATTCCTTACTGCGGATGAAGCAAAGTTGATCGAAGCGATTACAGAGCAAATTATTCCGGCTGACCAGGATGCGGGGGCGACCGATGCCAGAGTAGTCAATTTTTTTGACAGGCAACTGATCGGATATTATACCCGGCACCAGGAAACATACCGGAAGGGGCTTCAAAATATTGAATCTTCTTCATTAAAAATCTTTCATAAGAATTTTGTGAACCTTGACTGGGATCAACAAACAGAATTTCTTGAAACCATGGAAACCGGTGAACTGCCTGAAGCAGAATGGGAAGGGAATGAGCAGCGTTCCTTCTTCCGTATGTTGCTAGATCATTCCATGCAGGCATTTTACGGCTCTCCAAGGCATGGCGGAAATTGTGGATATGTCAGCTACAAAATGTTAAAGATAGATTATCCCCATGTAATTGGTCAGAACAGGTATCCCTCGGAGAATGGTAACACTAACCTTAAAGCATCATGAAAAACAAACATGTAAATGCAATTGTGATTGGAGCAGGTGCCGGCGGTGGTGTAGTGGCCAAGGAGCTGGCGGTATCCGGATTAAGCGTTGTTTTATTCGAGCGGGGAGATTGGGTCACCTATGATGCACATAATGATGATGAACTTATGTCACAGAGGACCCATCCATTTGAGAATCCATTCGGACCTGACAACAAAAGACATCGCAGGGTATTTGTAGGACAAAATGGCAATGAAAGGATCGTTCTTCCTTTTGAATATCCCTTCAACAATAATGCGGCCTGCGTTGGTTCAGGAACCGTAAGTTACGGAGCTATGGCCTGGAGGTTTATGGAAAAAGACTTCCTGATGAAAACAAGCTATGGACATGTAGAGGGATCTACGCTCGAGGATTGGCCAATTACCTACCAGGATCTGGAGCCTTATTATGAGAAAGCCGAGTGGGAGATAGGTGTTTCCGGTGATCATACAGGAAATCCTTTTCAGAGTGTCAGGAATATGCCCTATCCAATGCCACCATTTGCTTATAACCGGGATGGGCAGATCCTTTATGATGCAGCTAAAAGAATCGGTTTGCATCCTTTCCCAATACCCATGCTGAGGAATTCAGTCCGGTATAACGGAAGGCCGGCCTGCTATCGAATGCGTACCTGTGTAGGATTCGCCTGCCCGGTCAATGCGAAATGTGGTACACATAACACAGTTATTCCTATCGCATTGCAATCGGGAAATTGTGAGTTGCGTACCAATTGCCAGGTAGCGGAAGTGATGATAAATGAAAAAGGCCTGGCGACAGGGATTAAATATTTTGATGAAAATGATAATGGACATATTCAGACTGCCGATATCGTGATTATTTCCTGTGCGGCAGTTGAAACGGCGAGGCTTCTTTTAAATTCTAAATCCAGACTTTTCCCTGAGGGAGCAGGTAATAATAACGATTGGGTAGGAAGAAATCTCCAGGGACATGCCTATACCGGGGCTTCTGGTATATTTGAAGATGAGATCTATGACGACGTAGGTCCCGGAGCCTGTTGGGCTGTTGGAGATTTTAACCATGATAATGAAGGAATTGTAGGAGGAGGGGTATTATGCAATTCTTTTTTTACTCCACCCTACGCTTTCACAAGGTTAAGGCCTCCGGGAGCGAAACAATGGGGATTGGAACATAAAGAATTCCAGCGAAAAAACTACAAACGCATATCAAGTGTACGCGGACCTTTTCAGGAGATCCCCAATTTCGATGCCCGCGTAACTGTTGATCCTGAGGTAAAAGACCATTGGGGCATTCCGGTAGCCCGGCTATCCGGGCAGCGTCATGAATATGACCGGATCGGATGCCAGTTCATGTCGGACAGGGCAGAAGAGATCCTCAGGGAAGCAGGTGCCATTACTACATGGCAGGCTGTCGGTGGCAGAGGATTAAGTGGCGACCAGCACCAGTCCGGAACGGCCCGTATGGGTAATGATCCGAAAACTTCTGTTACTGATAAATACGGGAGGGTCCACGACATTGATAACCTTTTTGTTGCGGATGGTAGTTTGCATGTCACAAATGGGGGATTTAACCCGGTTCTGACCATTATGGCATTGGGATTTTATATCGGTGAGTATATTGCAAAGAATTGGAATGGTGGAAGTTTTACGTCAAAATAGTTATGAGCAAAGGAAATAGATATAAATTATTTTTAGTTGCATTTGCTGTAATATTCGTGATATTGATTACATCGGGTGGGGGGTATGTAGTGTGGAATGCAGCCGATCCTGAAAGGACCTGTAACAATTGTCATGAAATCAGCCCTTCATATAATACATGGACAGCCTCTGCTCACAGGGATATAAAATGTGTGAACTGTCATGGTACGGCCTTCAGCAACGGTTGGCACAGTTTGAAGGAAAAAACAAATATGGTTTTTACCCATTACAGTGAAGACATCATCCATGAAGATATTGGATTGGATGAAAATCAGTTGCTGGAAACCATGGAGCGATGTACAAATTGTCATCAGACTGAATATGCCTCATGGAAAAGCAGCGGTCATTCCGCATCCTATTCTGATATTTTCCTGGATGAAGTACATAATTCTACTGAACAACTCAACTTTGACTGTTTAAGATGCCATGGCATGTTTTATGAAGGTACCATTAACGACCTGGTCACTCCACTTTCCATAAAAGGGCCCTGGTCTTTGACCCTGGAAGAAAAAGCAGATCAAGCGACCATTCCCTGCATGGCCTGTCATAAAATACACTCCAAAGGGGAACCTTCTGTAAAACCAGATTACAGTGCGCCTAATGATATTTTTTATAGTCGCTTGAACGAAAATAAAACGGTGGGCCTTTATAGCCGGCATGAAAACATGCATTTTCCACTTGATCAGTTGCCTACACCCGTAATGGTACACCAGGGTGATACCATTAAAACACCTGCAGATCCTGTATACAGGCTATGCGTGCAGTGTCATGCGCCTTCTGTATGGCATTTGGCCGGTTCCCATGATGACCACACCCCGGTAGGTGTTCATGAAGGCATAAGTTGTACCGCATGTCATGAAAGGCACTCCAATTTTCAGCGAAATTCATGTGTGAAATGCCATCCTGCAATTAGTAATTGCAAACTGGATGTGAAAACAATGAATACTACATATTCGAATCCAAGCAGTCCGCATGATATACATTCCGTAGCATGTACAGATTGTCATGAGGATATGTTGGTCAGGGAATAAGGAATTGCCAGCCTTCATAATGAGTTTATTACCCCAGTAGATCCTGGAGATTTTACTGAAAGGGATATATAAGAAGTTTGTAATAATGCCATGTTTGCCAGATTTGGTTGATTTATATCTATTGTTTGATTTATCACTGTCGAATTATTAACTTATCGTAGGTTTTTTAAATCTTTAAAGAAAGGATTTTTTAGCATGAAGCCAATACTGCATTCTAACCTGAACTGTACCCTTTCAGGATCTTCATCAGATAATGATTCATCAATGAATACAGGAAAAGCATACCTGTTGTTATTCACCACCATGATTATACTGTTAATCGGCTGTTCACCCGGAATTAAAACCCAAACAGGCACAAAAAATATCCTGCTGCTGACAGGGCAGAACAACCATGAATGGAGGGAGACAACAAATGCATTACTTAAAATGTATAAAAAACTCCCGGATTATAAAGTAACAGTGACAGAGGATCCCGATTCACTAACTTTTGAAGACATCAGTGATTATGATGTGCTGGTCAGCAACTGGAACAACTGGCCGGATAATGAACTGGTATGGAACCCGGATCAGGAAGCTGCTTTTAAGAAATATGTGGAAGAAGGAGGTGGATTGGTTATTATTCA